>JAQBAV010000020.1:0-3889 GCA_032126595.1 Candidatus Omnitrophota bacterium
GCAAGTGCCAATATACCTGAAGTTACTGAAAAAATGCAGCTTGCTATAAAGAATCATCTACAGGTTCTAATAGGAATGGAAGAGAAAATCAGCATAAAGATGCAAATCACAAGAATAATGGGAAATTTGCCGCCTGGAGCGGGATATGCGCCTGAAGAAATTCCTCAAGGCGAAGTTCCATCTCAGGTTCCTCCATATAGAGAAATGTAAAAGAAGGAGAGAAATGTCCAACAAAGAAGCTATAAGATCTATTTTTGAAGACAGCATTAGGGCAAAGCAGGAATTTATTGCCGATGAAAACAACATAATCTTGATAGAAGAGGCGGTAGAAGCAATAGTCCACGCGTATAAACACGGCAAAAAGGTTATTATTTTCGGTAACGGCGGAAGTGCTGCCGATAGTCAGCATATGGCTGCAGAGTTTGTTGGCCGGTTTGAGAAGGAAAGAAAAGCTCTTCCTGCGTTGGCGCTATGCACCAACAGCTCTTCTCTTACAGCGATATCTAACGACTATGATTATGATCAGATATTTGCCAGGCAAATGAAGGCCTTTAGTGAAAAAGGGGACGTTGCTATAGCTATTTCGACAAGCGGTACCTCTCCGAATATTATGCAGGGGGTTGAGGTAGCAAAGAATCGAGGTGTCACCGTTATAGGACTAACAGGCCATGATGGCGGCACATTAGTGGAAGAAGCGGACATTCCAATAATAGTTCGCATAAAAAATACCGCGCGTATACAGGAACTTCACATAACAATTATTCACATAATTTGTAAGCTTGTTGAAGAACATTTTGACGATAACCACAAGAATTGACATGAAAGATAAAATCAAAATACAGGATATGCTTTTAGGCATAGTAATAGAGGCTAAAGCGTCCGGCAAAAGAATTGGCTTCACTAACGGATGCTTTGATATCCTGCACCTTGGGCACATAAGATACCTACGGGAGGCAAAAGAGCTCTGCGATATTTTAATAATCGGAGTTAATTCAGATTCTTCTGTCAAGGTCCTTAAAGGCGAAGAAAGGCCTATTAATCCAGAAGGAGCGCGCATGGAGGTTTTAAGCGCTCTTGAGTGCGTGGATTACATAACGCTTTTTGAAGAAGACACGCCGCAGCTTTTGATCGAAAAGCTTACTCCGGACGTTCTTATTAAGGGCGGTGACTGGCGGGAAGACCAGATAGCGGGCGCGTTTCATGTTAAAGAGAACGGCGGCGAAGTAAAGATCATTCCGTATGTTGAGGGGTATTCGACAACAAACATTATTGAGAAAACAAAGGATGAAAAATGATGGATAAAGGCGTATATAGAATTATAGATGCAAATTTAAATAGGGTCATGGAAGGCGTAAGGGTTTGTGAGGACATTGTAAGATTTTCTTCAGACAATGAAAAGCTTACCCGCATGCTTAAAGATCTACGACATAAAATCTTCGAATCAATAAACGACTTAAGAAAAGAACATCTGGAAGAGCTAGTGCTTTCACGAGATACTGAAGCTGATGTGGGGACCAAGTCAAACGAATACGAAAAAAACCGCTCAGATCTCGTTGACCTATTTATGGCTAACGCTCAGAGAGGCAAGGAATCCTTAAGAGTTCTGGAAGAAGTGCTCAAACTTCTAAGCAAGGACCTTTCTCAGCAGTTTAAGGCTTTCAGATTTGAGCTGTACGAGATCGAAAAAGAAGCAGTGGGAAACTTAGAGACAATTAGACAATAGTATTTAGTTCATGGTTCATGGTTTGTGGTTCATAGAAAATCCATGAACTCTGAACCCTGAACTATGAACCGATATTCAAACAGGAAGATGAAAACTATGATTGAAGTAAAGATGAGTTTAATAAAAAAAGTAGCTGAAGCTGAAGGCGTAACCGAAAGCTTCATTAAAGAGGGGCTCTCCTCCGGCAGGATCGTTATTCCGGTCAATAATAAACGCGAGGGCATAGCTAAGCCTTGCGGGGTAGGAAAAGGCCTTACTACTAAAATAAATGCCAACATCGGGCTATCTCCGGATAACTCAAACATGGATCTGGAGATCGAAAAAATGGATATGGCAGTTCGTACAGGGGCCGATGCCTTGATGGATCTATCTACCGGACCCAATTTAAATGATCTGCGTAGGAAGATACTGGAAGATTGCCCTATTCCGGTAGGAACAGTACCGGTATATGAACTTGCCTGTATGCCGGGTAAGACATTTGTTGATATGACCGATGAGGACTTTCTTGATGTTCTTAGAAGTCAGGCTGAAGAGGGCGTGGACTTTTTTACTATTCATGCCGGCATAACCCGGGATGTTCTTAAGGTTCTTAAGACAAAACCCAGGATCATAAACATTGTTAGCCGCGGCGGGGCTCTTTTGGCGAAGTGGATGAATAAAACCGGTAAAGAAAACCCATTCTATTCAAGATTCGACGATGTTCTCGAGATCTGCAAGAAGTATAATGTGACCATATCCCTGGGAGACAGCTTAAGGCCGGGCGCTATCGGTGACGCGACAGATGAACTTCAGATAAAAGAGCTTGTAATTTTGGGCGAACTTCAGCAGAGGTGCCTAAAAGCGGGTGTGCAAGTTATGATAGAAGGCCCCGGCCACGTTCCCCTGGATCAGATCGAGGTCAATGTTAAACTTCAAAAGACGATCTGCCACGATGCGCCTTTTTACGTTTTAGGACCCCTCGTTACAGACGCGGCACCCGGGTATGATCACATAGTTTCAGCCATAGGCGGAGCGATAGCGGCTTCACACGGGGCAGACTTCTTGTGTTACGTTACCCCGGCAGAACACCTGCGACTTCCCGACGCTGAAGACGTAAGGCAGGGCGTAATGGCAAGCAAGATCGCGGCACATGCGGGCGATATAGTAAAAAAAGTACCTAGCGCCCTAAAGAGAGACATGGAAATTTCCAAGGCTAGAGCAAAAAGAGACTGGCCGGCACAATTCAAACTAGCGCTTGATACAGAACTTCCCGAAAAGGTGAGGAATACTTCAAAGCCTAAAGAGGAAGATATATGCACGATGTGCGCGGAATACTGTTCTATTAAGATAGCAGAAGATACACTTTAGAGTTCATGGTTCGTGGTTCATGTTTCATAGAAAATCCATGAACTCTGAACCCTGAACCCTGAACAAATATTGTAATATACCAAAAACAGGAGTTTTTATGACAGGGGCTAAAAAGAGAGTTACGATCGTTGGATCTGTCGCGCTTGACTCAGTTGAGACGCCATTCGGCAAGGAAGAGGAAGTTTTAGGGGGATCCGCTTCATTCGCATCCTTAAGCGCATCATTCTTTTCACCGGTTAACCTGATCAGCGTTGTAGGAAAAGACTTTCCTGAAAAATATATCAAAATATATCAGGACCACAATATTGACACTTCGGGCCTTGAAGTAAAAGAGGGCAAAACATTCCGCTGGAAGGCAAAATACCATTACGACCTTAATTACGCTGAAACCTTAGACACACAGCTCAATGTATTTGAACAGTTCACAGAGCCTCGTATCCCCAGTTGCGTTAGAAGTGCGGATAATCTTCTTCTCGCGAACATAGACCCTGATTTGCAGTCCTATATATTTAAAACAATCAAGCCTACAGGTCTCGTTGCGATGGACACGATGAACCTCTGGATAGAAACCAAGAAAGAGGCGCTTTTAAAGCTTCTGAAGAATGTTGACCTCTTTCTTTTGAATGACGCTGAGGCCCGGCAGCTTTCAGGCGAAGACAATCTATTAAATGCGGCAACCCACATACAATCACACGGACCAAAGATGCTTGTAATTAAAAAAGGTGAACACGGAGCGCTATTTTTCCATGAGGGGCTCTTGTGTATGGTGCCAGCATACTTGCTAGAGAAATTGCACGACCCGACAGGGGCGGGCGATAC
>JAQBAV010000021.1:0-2729 GCA_032126595.1 Candidatus Omnitrophota bacterium
TGCTTACCAATTTGCTGCCATATTTTGGGTCTGGGACAACTTCTCTTTTTTCAGCTCTACGTCTTCTCATTGTTTCCTACCTTTTATTTAGGTCTTTTTGCTCCGTATTTTGATCTTGATTGTCTTCTTGCTTCAACGCCAGAGGCATCTAATGTACCTCTTACAATGTGATATCTTACGCCCGGAAGGTCTCTAACCTTACCACCCCTAACAGTCACAATAGAGTGTTCCTGTAAATTGTGACCTTCACCCGGTATGTAGCCGGTAACTTCCATCCCGTTCGAGAGACGAATTCTGGCGACTTTTCTTAATGCCGAGTTAGGTTTTTTAGGAGTTCTAGTCTTTACCTGCAGACAAACACCGCGTTTCTGCGGACAGTTCTGCAAGGCAGGAGCTTTCTTCTTCTCTTTAACGACCTTTCTTCCTTTGCGTATTAATTGGTTTATTGTAGGCATAATTTCCTCTCTAGTTTTATTCTTCCTCTTCTATATTTTCTTCTTCAGGTTCTTCCTGTTTTACTTCCTTTAAGATCTCTCTATCAAGCTCGATCTCTCTATGATCGATAAACCCAGTACCAGCTGGTATCAAGTGGCCCATGATAATATTTTCTTTTAGGCCCTCTAGGTTATCAACTTTTCCAAGCGTGGCGGCTTCAGTAAGAACTCTTGTAGTCTCCTGAAAGCTTGCCGCTGAAATAAAGCTTTCTGTTGTAAGAGATGACTTTGTTATGCCTTGAAGTACCGGTTCTGCGGTTGCAGGCTTTTTCTTTTTCTTTATCATTGTTTCGTTCATTCGTCTAAAAGTGCCCTTATCAACCTTATCTCCAACCAAGAACTCTGTATCTCCAGAATCAGTTATCTTGATATTTCTGAGCATCTGTCTGACGATAGTTTCGATATGTTTATCGTTTATCTGCACACCCTGCAAACGATAGACTTCCTGAACCTCGTTCAATAGGTACTCTTGCAGGCTTCTTTCTCCTGAAACCATCAATATGTCCTGAGGAACAACCGGGCCATCAACAAGCTGTTCGCCTGCCTGCACTCTATCACCGCGATAAACATTAAGGTGTTTACCATGAGGTATCATGTATTCTTTTTTCATGCCGGTTTCGGACTCAATAATAATCCTTCTCTGCCCTTTTTTGGTTTCTCCAAACTCTACAACACCTGCAATCTCGCTGATAATAGAAGGATCTTTCGGCCTTCTGGCCTCAAAGAGTTCAGCAACACGCGGCAAGCCCCCGGTGATATCCTTGGTCTTTGTGTGCACACGGTGCGTTTTAGCAATAACGTCACCCGCCTGAATATCCTGGTGATCATTAACGGATATGTGAGCGCCAACCGGGAGTGGATATATAGCCTCTACATCCTTCTTATCATTTATGAGTAAGATCTGCGGATGGTAATCCTCTTTCGTATCAACAATAACCTTGTTTCTTACTCCTGTTGCTTCATCGATCTCAATCTTCATAGTAACGTCCTGCTTAATATCTTCGTACTGAACCTTACCCGGGACTTCACTAAGAATCGGAACTGAATAAGGATCCCATTCTACGAATTTGACGCCTTTCTTAATCTTTGCGCCTTCTTCAAAATAAAGCATCGACCCCTGAGGTATAGTCTGTCTTTCGATCTCACGCCCATCTTCTTCGTTGATACTTATCTGTCCGTTTCTATTAAGAATAACGTACTTGCCTACTTCTCGGCTTTTAACAACTTTAAGGTTATGGTATTTAACAAAACCATCTTCTCTGCTCTTATAGAAAGACTGTTCAACAATTCTTGAAGCAGTACCTCCAATGTGGAAAGTTCTCATAGTAAGCTGGGTGCCGGGCTCACCAATTGACTGAGCTGCGACAACACCAACCGCTTCACCAATTTCAACAATCTTGCCTGTTGCGAGGTTTGTACCATAACACCTTGAGCACACACCACGGTCTGCTTCACACGTAAGTACACTGCGTATCCTTATGGTTTCAATCCCTGCCTCTTCAACGCTTTTTGCATTCTCGACAGTTATACTGTCGCCGGCTTTAACAATAACATCATCCGTAATAATGTTCACTATATTGTCCAGCGCTACGCGGCCGATAATTCTTTCTGAGAGCGGAACAACAACCTCGTCACCTTCAATAATAGCCTTAACAACGATACCGTTCAGCGTACCGCAATCTATCTCTCGAATAATAACATCCTGCGCAACGTCAACAAGTCTCCTTGTTAAGTAACCTGAGTCAGCTGTCTTAAGGGCAGTATCAGCGAGACCCTTACGAGCACCGTGAGTTGAAATAAAATACTCAAGCACCGTAAGACCTTCACGAAAGTTCGCAATAATAGGCGTTTCAATAATCTCACCAGATGGTTTAGCCATAAGGCCTCTCATACCTGCAAGCTGTCTTATCTGCTGGCGTGAACCTCTGGCTCCCGAATCAGCCATCATAAACACGGGGTTGAAGGTATCCAGGTGACGAAATACAAGATTTGAAACATCTTCAGTAACGTGTGTCCATATGTCAATAATCTTGTTGTATCTTTCACCATCTGTAATAAGACCTCTTTGGTACTGGCTCTGAATTTTTTCTACCTCTGCGTGAGCAATTTTAACTTTTTCAAATTTTTCTTTTGGAACGCTTAAGTCAGCAACAGACATGGAAGCGCCTGAAAGAGTTGCTTCTTCAAAACCCAGTTTTTTCAGGGCATCTAGAAGCTTCACTGTTTCCAGATGTC
>JAQBAV010000022.1:0-6626 GCA_032126595.1 Candidatus Omnitrophota bacterium
CCCAATAAAACGAAAGAAGGTACTATTGGCGGGATATTGGTCAGTCTGGTGCTCGCCCTGGCTCTGGGCGGAAAATTAACAGGTTTTTCTTTTACGCACCTTTTTGCACTAGCCTTAATACTTTCAATTCTGGGGCAGATCGGAGATCTTGCTGAAAGTCTAATTAAGAGAGATTGCCAGACAAAGGATTCGGGCAATTCTGTTGGTGGTATAGGCGGCGTTCTTGATCTTGTCGATAGTCTGCTCTTTACTGCACCAGTTTTTTATTTTTATATCAAAACGTTCTAGCTACAGAACTAAGGATTAAGATTTGAAAAGAATAGTTTTACTCGGGTCTACCGGGTCAATAGGAAGAAATGTCATAGATGTCGTTGGGCGTTACCCTGACAAATTTTCACTCGAAGCCATATCAAGCTACAATAACGCAGACCTTCTCTTAGAACAAGCCGTTAAGGTGTCACCCAAAGAAGTTGTCATAGGTAATGAAGAGTCTTATAAAAATCTAAAGGGTAAGGCTAAGGGAAAATTTTCATTTTCAGCAGGAGGCGAAGAACTTAAAAGAATAGCTTCCTTAAAAGATGCGGACATAATTTTTATAGCGATCTCCGGAATAGCCGCCCTTGGGCCTCTTGTGGCAGCCATAAAGGCCGGTAAGAAGATAGCCCTGGCGAGCAAAGAACCTATTGTTTCGGCCGGTGAAGTTATAATGAAAATGGCTAAGGAATATTCCGCCCAGATTCTACCGGTCGACAGCGAGCACAGCGCAATACTTCAGTGCTTAGAAGGAAAGTCAACTAATGATGTACGCAACCTTTATATAACGGGCACAGGGGGGTCATTAAAAGACCTTTCGAATGAAGAGTTGGATAATGTTTCTTTAGATAGAGTTCTTGCGCATCCAAAGTGGAATATGGGTCCCAAGATAACCGTAGACTCGGCGACACTTATGAATAAAGGGCTAGAGGTGATATAGGCGAGATGGCTATTTGATATACCGAAAGAAAAAATAAAAGTAGTTATACATCCGGAAGCGATAATACATTCCATGGTAGAATTTAATGACGGAACGATAAATGCGGTTATGTTTACTCCGGACATGCGCTTTCCGATACTTAAGGCGTTAAGCTATCCAGATATTTTTAAATCAGATTTTCCCAGAGTAGATTTTAGCTCCCTAAAGAATTTTTCTTTTTCCGAGCCTGACTTGAAGCGCTTTCCGGCTCTAGAAATAGCTTTTGAAGTGCTCGGGGAAGGGGGTACGCTTCCCGCGGTTCTTAACGGGGCAAACGAAGCAGCTGTGAACGCATTCCTGAATAAAAAAATAAAGTACAAGGATATAATTGGCAAAGTTACTAAAACATTAAGTAAGCATAAAAAAATAAGCAGGCCGTCACTAGAAGAGATAATAAATGCTGAAAAATGGGCATATGAAGAAGTAGAAGGAAACATATGAAAAGGGGGATATTTTGTTAGCAGTTTTAATGGTTGTAATAGTTTTTAGCGTGTTGATACTTATCCATGAGGCCGGCCATCTTTTTGCCGCAAAAAAGATAGGCGTGAGAGTAGAGGCATTTTCACTCGGTATGGGCAAAAGACTTTTCGGCGCAAAGATCGGAGATACAGACTATAGAGTATCCCTAATACCTTTTGGGGGATACTGTAAGATGGCAGGGGATGAACCCGATGAAGCCGAAGGCAGGGAATATGAATTCGGTTCTAAGCCCGCAGGACATAGATTCTGGGTATTAGTTGCGGGTTCTCTGTCTAATTATATCTTTGCTTTTTTGATATTTTGGGTAGTTTTTATGATAGGCGTTCCGGTTCTTTCCAGCGGAGTCGGGCAGATATTAAACGGGTACCCCGCCCAAAAAGCGGGGCTTAAAGTTGGAGATAGAATATTATCCATCAACGAAACAAAAGTAGAGTATTGGGATGATTTGGTAGAAACAATACAAAAAGAATCTACTATCAGTACAGCGCTGGAAATGATAGTAGACCGAGACGGAAAGATCATTGCCATTGATGTTATTCCAGAGATAAACGAAGTTACCAATATTTTCGGTCAAAAAATAAGGCGTCCCATGATAGGCATAGCTCCGCAAAGTGAAATATTGACTGTTTCATATGGACCGATCGAGGCGTTTTATCACGGTGGAGGAAGACTATTAAGTCTTACCGGTATGACTTATAAGGGCATATGGCTCTTGGTTACAGGTGGTCTTCCGGTTAAAAAATCGGTTTCAGGTCCGATAGGGATAGGCTTTTTGATAGGACAGGCTGCGAAATTGGGCTTAGTGCCGCTTTTAGTTATTACTGCTCATATAAGTATGGCGCTTGCGGTATTCAACCTTCTGCCGTTTCCTGTTCTAGATGGAGGGCATGTTATATTTTTAGGATTTGAAAGGTTAAGAGGGAGACCTTTAAGTATAAAAACGCAAGAGATAATAACTCAGGCAGCACTTATTTTGCTTATTGCTTTTGCTCTTTTTGTCAGTTGGCAGGACATCATCAAGTTTACACCTTTTGGGGGTAAATAAATCGGTAGTTTGAAGTTTGCAGCTGGTAGTTAGAAAAGTATGAAGATAAAGAGAAGGAAAACAAGAACTGTAACTGTTGGGAATGTAAGAATCGGATCAGAATATCCGGTAAGTATCCAGTCTATGACTAATACCGACACCAAAGATATTTCTTCAACGGCCGGACAGATAAAGGTTTTAGAGGATGCAGGGTGTGAGCTGGTACGTCTGGCAATAAAGGACGAAGAAGCGGCGAAGGCGATTGGCCAGATAAAAAAAGAGACAACCATTCCACTTATTGCGGACATACATTTTGACTATAAGCTTGCTCTTAGTTCTATAAAGTATGGAGCAGATAAGATCCGTATTAATCCCGGCAATATATCCAAAACTAATGAATTAGACGAGATAATATCTTTAGCCAGCGAGAAGGGCATACCTCTTCGTATAGGTGTAAATTCAGGATCACTACCTCAAGGCGTTTCCGCCGGGAGTGATCTGGCTTCAAGTATGGTTGATTCCTTGCTCAGATATCTGGAATATTTTCAAAAAAAGAATTTTAATGATATAGTTTTATCATTAAAGGCGTCAGGGGTTCCCGCCACAGTTAAGGCCTATCGAGAGATAAGCGAAAAATGTGATTACCCGCTTCACCTTGGCGTTACGGCGGCTGGCTCACCTCATTCAGGCATAGTGAAGTCCAGTATAGGCATTGGAGCCCTGCTTTTAGACGGCATAGGGGATACGATAAGGGTTTCATTAACAGGCGACCCGGAGAGAGAAGTAGAGACGGCTAAAAGAATTCTTGCGTCTACACTCATGCGCAGTTTTGGACCAGAAGTCATTGCCTGTCCTACTTGCGGAAGATGTCAGATAGATTTGATTTCCCTGGTTGAAGATTTAGAGAAAAAGATAAATAGTAGGAAATTTAGCTCAGAAAAAGCTCTAGTAATTGCTATAATGGGGTGTGAAGTAAACGGCCCCGGTGAGGCTAAAGAAGCTGATATAGGAATAGCTTTCGGAAAGGATAGAGGAGCTATTTTTAAAAAAGGTAAGATCGTTAAGACAGTTCAAGCGAAAGACGCTATAAAAGAGCTACTAGATTTGATAGATAAAGAGATGTGCTCCGATTAGAAATTTGAAAATTTCTAATCGGAGTTAATTCGGCCATCAAACTTAGCTTCACTATTGTTCGCTAAGTTTGGGCCTCATTAAAAGGAGAAAATATGCGTTGGAGTAAATCTTTTATTCCTACACTTAAGGAAGATCCACAGGAGGCGGAGGCTATAAGCCACAAGCTTATGATGAGAGCGGGACTAGTGCGGAGAATAACTGCAGGGGCTTATGCTTATCTGCCTATGGGGTATAAGGCTCTTAAAAAAGCAGAGAATATAGTTCGTGAAGAGATGAATAAAGCAGGAGCAGTCGAATTATTAATGCCTGTCCTTCAGCCGCCTGAATTGTGGAAGAAAACCGGAAGATACGATGTGATCGGCGACGTAATGATCAAGTACACGGATAGGCACGGAAGAGAAGTAGCCCTGGGCCCAACACACGAAGAGATCATTACAGATATTGTGTCCAAGGAAGTAAGGTCGTATAAGGACCTGCCAATAACGCTTTACCAAGTGCAGAATAAGTTTAGAGATGAAGTACGCCCCAGGTTCGGCATAGTCAGAAGCTGTGAGTTTATAATGAAAGACGCATACAGTTTTGATGTAGATATAGAATCTATGGAGAAGAGCTATAAGTTGATGTATGATGCCTACTGTCGTATATTTGATAGATGCGGGCTTGATTATGTAGTGGTTGAGGCCGATCCGGGGCTTATGGGCGGAGCGGTATCACATGAATTTATGGTCCCTTCGGAAATAGGGGAGGACAGGATCGCGATATGTCAAAAATGTAATTATTCAGCAAGTACTGAAGTAGCCCAAGTTTTGGAAAAAGATGAAAAAAGTAATGAAAAAGCTGAGGCACTTGAAGAGGTCAGTACCCCAAAAGCAACAACAGTTGAAGATGTGAGCGGCCTGTTAAAAGTGGAGCCGTCCCGCCTTATTAAAACTCTTGTGTATGTCGCTGATGGCAAGCCTATTGCGGTCCTTGTCCGAGGTGACCATGAAGCAAATGAGGCCAAGATAAAAAGATTCGTTGGAGCAAATTCTTTGGAATTAGCTGAAGAAAAAATAGTATTAGAAGCTACCGGAGGACCTATGGGTTTTTCAGGACCCGTTGGCCTGTCTCGAGAGCTTAGAGTCATAGCCGATTATAGCGTACGCAGCATGGTTAACGCTGTAACCGGGGCGAATAAGAAAGATACACATCTAAAGAATGTAAATATTGGTAAGGATTTTAATGTAAAAGAGTGGTTCGACGCCAGAGTTATTACCACCGATGACGTTTGTCCAAAATGTCAGCGAGAGATAACGCTTAAAACCGCTATAGAGATAGGGCATACATTTAAACTTGGAACAAAATACAGCGAAGCGTTAGGGGCGACATTTCTTGATGAAGGCGGAAAAGAAAAAGCGGTAATAATGGGGTGTTATGGTATTGGTATTAACCGTATTTTAGCTTCCCTTATCGAACGCAGCCATGATGAAAACGGTATAATATGGCCCGTTAGCCTTGCGCCATGCGAAGTGGTTGTAATTCCCCTCAATAAAGATGAGGGGGCGGTAATAAGTGAGGCTGAAAAGATATATAAGGGCCTTATAGCGGAGGGCATTGATGCGATCATTGATGATAGAGAACAGAAGTCAGCCGGTGTAAAGTTCAAAGACGCCGATCTTGTGGGCTTTCCCGTACAGATTGTTGTGGGGAAAAAGAGCCTTGAGAATGGTAAAATTGAGCTTAAAGAAAGAAAAGACGCAGAGAAAAAGCTGATAGATAAAGATGCTGTAATTGCCAGCGTTGTGAATATTATTAAACTTCAAAAGAAGTGATATATTTAGCCTCGCGCCTTGACTTATTGAGATTAGCAAGGTATCCTTGTAAAGGAAAGAAAAGTAAGATATCTTTCCTTAAAAAGGATATATATGACAACACTTGAATTCAGTCTTCAAAGTAAAAAGATAATGGCAATTTTTGTAGTGGTAATATCTTTTTTAGCCATCGCCCTAGCTATAGCCTCTCTCTTACCTTCACTATTTGTTTAACACTCAATTTGTCTTGACAATATCATATTAATATTGTAATATCAAGGAACAACGGTTAAACCTAAATAAGTGGGCCATTTTGCCCACTTATTTTTTTGAATAAGGAGAATGTACGTATGGCTAGGACAAGAGTGCCCGAGGAACTGGATAAGTTTATACAGGATAAAGCCAAAAAAGAAGGCTACCAGCTTGTAGACATTTTACCTAGAGGCGGAAGTACTGTTTTTTTTGAGATAGTTTTGGACAAGGAAGGCGGTATAACCCTGGATGAGTGCAGTGAATTTAACAGCAAGATCTCAATATGGATCGAAGAAAACGATATATTTAGAGGCAATTTTACGCTTGATGTTTGTTCTCCAGGCCTTGATAGAGCATTAAAAACTGATGGTGACTTCGAATGGGCTAAAGGTAAACAGGTTAAAATTAATTTATATAAACCTATTAAAGAAGTAAAAGAAATTTTAGGAATTCTTTCAAAGGTAAATGGCGATAAAGATATTACCATTTTAAAAGATAAGGAAAACTCAGTAAAAATAGAGAGAAAAAATATTTCAAAAGCAAAGATAGTGGTAGAGATATAAAATAGGAGTAGATATGAACGGAGAGTTGTTAGCTGCAATAGAGAGACTAGAGAGAGAAAAAGGTATAAGCAGGGAGATCTTGTATGAGGCTATAGAAAGCGCCCTAGTTAGCGCCGCAAGAAAAATAATCGGAGGGCATGATATAGCCAAGGAAGAGATCTCTGTTTCTATAAATAAAGAAACAGGTGAAATAGCTGTTTATGTAGATGACGAAAAAGTGGACTCTGAACAGTTTGGCAGAATAGCTGCGCAAACTGCCAAGCAGGTTATTATTCAGAAGATCAGAGAGGCAGAAAGAGATGTTATGTACGATAAATATCACGAGAAAACAGGATCTATCGTAAGTGGACAAGTTCATAGATTTGAAAAAG
>JAQBAV010000023.1:0-4153 GCA_032126595.1 Candidatus Omnitrophota bacterium
CCGGTTCATTTTTTATTTATCTCAAAGAAACACATTGCTACTCTAAATGATATTGAGAAAGATGACACAAAGCTCATTGGAAGGATCATGCTAAGTATTAAAGAAACGGCAAAAAAGCACGATCTAGCGGAAGACGGCTATAGAGTCGTAGTCAACTGTAATAAAAACGCCGGCCAGGAAGTATTTCATCTTCATGCCCACCTGCTCGGAGGAAGAACATTCAATTGGCCGCCCGGCTAATAAGGTATTGGAGGAAAAATGGTTAAAAAGATAGAAAGACGTAAGTACCCCAGAATAAAAAGAGGCGACATATCTGTTAAGCTCTCCGGAGAGGGTTTTGATACGATATCTCAGAGTCTCGATGTAAGCGCTTCGGGTTTATATTGTAAGGTTAGTGAGCGCATTCCTCTTATGTCTAGAGTTCAAATAGTACTATCCCTGCCTAATGATAAAATTCCTTCAAGTCCGATAGTCCTAAAGGTTGACGGTGTAGTTGTTAGGGAGCACTCTGTCGTGAAAGATGGACGCGTAGAGCATTATGACCTGGCAATCTTTTTTGATGCCCTTGAAGAGAGCAAGAAAAAGAAACTAGTGCGGTACATCGAAAATAACGCCTAAGGGTATCTGACGACTATCAATGATAATCACAAAGTATATCGACCTCGATACAAAAGGATTTACTGACGTTGTAGATATAACATCTAAATGTCAGAAGCTCATCAATGGAGCCGGACTTTCCGTCGGCACAATAACTATTTTTAATACAGGTTCTACGGGTGCTCTTACAACAATTGAATATGAGCCAAACCTTGTAAAAGACCTGAAGGAAGCCCTGGAAATAATAGCTCCGACTGACAAAACTTATGCGCACGGTATGACATGGAACGATGACAATGGATCCAGCCATATCCGTTCATCATTTATAGGGCCTAGCCTGCAGGTTCCTTTTGTGGCCGGAGAGCTAACTCTCGGCACATGGCAGCAAATAGTATTTTGTGATTTTGATACTCGCTCTCGGCATCGTCAGCTTGTTGTTCAAATAATGGGAGAGTAAAAAAAGTTATGGGCGCTCTTGAAAAACAGAAATCGGTAAAACTATTTTGCAGTATAATATATCGAGATGCCCTTCGAGCTGAAAATGCGCTAAAAGAGATGATTAAGCTCTTTGGAGAAGTTGAAAAGCTGGAACTTTCCGTGAGTTTTGATTATACTGACTATTATCATGATGAGATGGGAGAGCCTCTTAAGAGAAAAATAGTTTGTTTTAAAGATCTAATTAGTAAAGAAAGTATTCCACAAATCAAACATGAAAGCAATCGGATCGAGGACAACTTTAAAGATGAAGAAAGAAGAACTGTTAACATCGATCCGGGGTATATTACCGAAGCCAAAGTAGTTTTGTTAACAACAAAAGATTACACTCATCGAATATATATCGGTAAGAAAATATTCGCCGAATCAACATTGTTTTATCGAGGAGGGTCATTTGCGCCATGGCCCTGGACATATCCTGATTACGCGTCACAAGAGCTTAGGGAATATTTTAATAAAGTAAGAGAACTTTACATGACTAGCAGAAAAACAGGATAGAGCATGGGTTTAAAAAGCAAAAATATTCTTGTTATACTTTTTTCATCTGTAATTGTGGCGGTCGTCTTTTTATCAACTCTTTTAGGCTACAGTTTGTATGTTGAATGGAACAATGACAGCCGCGCAGTTGAATACGCTAATTCCATGTATATACTAACAGCGGAAATATTTAAAAATGAGGTCATCATTTCAAATGTAACGGTGAGAATGGGCGAACTTGGCCCTTTTAGGGGTAAGCCAATAATCGAAGGTGAAATAAAGAATAATTCTTTCAAGGCAATAAATCTACTAACCCTTGAAGTCTTTTTTGAAAAATCGGATGGTTCAGTTGTGTACAAAGACCGCTTGCTTCCTCTAGGAAGAGGGCAATTTGCCCATTCGACTCTTTTCTCGGGAGTTGAGCCGGGGCATGAGGTTCTTTTACCCTCAAACTCTAAAATCTTCAGGCACATTTTTAGAAACTGCCCACCGGAAGTCCTTCATGAAATAGCTAAGAAAACTGATTTTGCAAAAAACACGTCTACGGGCAATATGAAGATCCGCTATTCAATAACGGAAATGAGTGTTATATGAGGAAGTTTAAATTTTTTCTATTTGTATCGGCTGTGATCATAGTCGCGCTGGTTATCCTGGCATTTCTGTATGTGGATTTTAGCGCACACGAGAAATTTCAATACGATATTTTATTTGAGGGCAAACCCTATGGTTCAGTTGTTATAGACAAGTATGTAACCGAAGATAAGATTATTTACAAGGCTAGAGAGGACCTCACCTGGTCGCTAAAATATCCGGTTGTTATTACTGAGCTTTTCTTGAAGAGAAGAACTAAAATGCCTATCAAGTATGCGAAGCAATCAATAGGCATAAGGGGCTCTTCAAGGGAACTTATCGTACATCAAAATGAAGATAAGACAGATCTTTTATTTATTGACCCTCCCAAATTTATTTCTGTAAAGGAACTTGAAACCGGATACTCAACAGTTATATTCTCACCGTATGACATGGTTCTCTATGTGCCGATAATGGAGAGATATAATTTTTGGAAAAAAGGAACACAATTTTTTGAAATACTTATCCCTATGGACGATGCAATACCCCCCTTGAGGGATAAGCTCGAAGTCAGATACGAAGGGATCGAATATGTTCCGGCAATGAACCGCAGAATCGAATCGCACCTTTTTGCTGTTGGAGCACGGTCTTTTCCCGAAGCAAAGGTTGGATTGTCAAAGTATTCAGATGATATTGTTTTTGTTGATCTTCCGGAACAAAAAATGCAATTCATACTTACAAGCACCTCAAAGAGCGATTGGTTCAACACGGATATTTTTGACAGGATTTTTTCAAAAAAGATACAGCAAAAAGACGGCTCCGGGGAAAACGCAGATAAGAGCGAAGAGCTAATAAAAAAGGATGTTGCGGAAGAACCCATTCAAGCGATCGGGGGGAAGTTTCCGGCAAAAAAAGAAGAAATCTTTTTTGAGAGTGACAAATTAATAATGTCGGGGACGCTTTATAGCCCCGAAGCGGAGGGTTCTTTCCCGGCAGTTGTTTTAGTTCAAAATGACGGCCCGATAACAAAAGGGGAAGCAAATTTATTTAAGTCTTATGCTAAGATCCTGTCCGAATCCGGCTATATAGTCCTGGAATTCAACCGTTCCGGGCAAGGTAAAAGCCAGGGTAACTTTACGGAACTGGATGATGAAAGAAGGGTAAAAAATATTGTTGCAGCGGTTAAGTCCCTCGAGGAAAACTCAAAAGTTGACGCTAGCAATATTTCAATGATAGGTTTTCGCTCGGGTGGATATCTTGCCCTTAAAGCCAGCCAAGAGCTGCCCAGCATTAACTCATGCATAATTCTCGGCATACCCTTTGAGCATCCCAGGATGATTGCCGATGAAAAGACCTTAAAAAGTGAAATAAGTCTTATTATGAAAAATTACGGGCTTAACTTTACGAATGAAGGATATATGAACATTATCGTTAAGGCCATGAAGGACCACACGGAAAAGATGTATCAGTCTAAAGAGCCTACCTTCTTCTTTCTAGGCAAAAAGATGTTTCTTAAGCCTTTTAAGGAGTATTTAGACAGAGATGCTGTTAAAGTGATTTCATCATTTGATAGGCCGGTTCTCTTAATTTTTGCAAGAGACGATAAGTCTTTAGATCCGAGGGAAATTGGTAGACTTGACCCATCAAAAACAAAAACCAGCAAGCTAAGAATATCGGAACTGAGAACCTTAAAACCATATTTTGGAGAGTTTACAAGCGAGGGGGAATTCAAGATTAACAGCGAAGTTCTTCGCCTTATTAGCGGGTGGCTTGAAGAAAATAAAAAGGTTAAGCCGGTTGAATCCATAGAAAGCGAACAAATACCCTAAGGCTATTGACTTTTATATTATATTATGATATATTTCAGAAAACCAATAAGGGGGGTGGACAATGAGAAAGTTTTTTAAGGTATTTTTTGTAGCCATAATAGCTCTTAGCAGTAACCAACTGATGTCAGCGAGTGAAGTATAGCATTATCGT
Organism: Candidatus Omnitrophota bacterium; assembly: GCA_032126595.1. Taxonomy (GTDB): domain Bacteria; phylum Omnitrophota; class Gorgyraeia; order Tantalellales; family Tantalellaceae; genus JAQBAV01. The sequence continues at coordinate 4,120 of JAQBAV010000023.1, forward strand.
ATTACAGCCGAATCAATCTTTTTCAGATCAGCGC
>JAQBAV010000024.1:0-6540 GCA_032126595.1 Candidatus Omnitrophota bacterium
CAATAACTAGCGACCTTAGCCAGGCAGGAGCCCATGGAGTAAGTCTTTTTAGCCAGTCGGTTGTAGCTAATAAGAGATCTACATCTTCTAACGGAAAAATAGCAGTATGTATTCCTACTCCTTCCTTAATTGATTCGGTTAATGTAATTCCTATTTTCTTCATTTCCAGCCGGCCCAAGCCATAACCATGTACAAGGGCTGTCTTTGCTATACTAGCCTCTACGTCGCTTATTTCTTTATCTACAGCATGATCGCTTACCTGCAAAACTAACGAGCCATCCTCTATCTTCCACTCTACAGAAACATCGAGGCTTAGGTCCTGTCTATTACCATGAACAAATGCGTTCTTTAAAAGTTCACTCAAGGCAAAAGAAACCCAAGAAAAAGCAATATTGTCTTTTGGGGGGGCAAAAGAAAAACTTCCTTGGATTATTCTTAAAGAAGCCTGATCGGAGAAACTCTTTATAACGTCGTTTAATCTACTAAATTTTAAAGAAAGCTCTTCCCATCTAATGATATCCTCATCATCGCTTCCTTCAGTCTGTAGCAGAACCTTTTTCCTCTCTGCCTCAGTAAGATTGTCGGCATTGACGAACCTAAAAAATGAACCTTTCGGTAAAACGAAGTCGGGATCGCTTGCATCTATCGTTATGCTCTCAGCCTTTAGCACTTCCCATGCTTCTGGCAGCATTAACTCTGGCGCTATCTCTTCGACGTTTACTATTTCAAAATTGTCGATCTCTTCTGAAGTAATTTCTCCTTTCGAATCAATCGCACCAAGCACTTCTTCGCCATATTGCAACACCAAACCGTTTTTCCCTTCTAGAAGCGCCTCTCTCCACTTTGCATGAAGATCGAATACTATCTTTTCTTTCTCTCCCGCCAGGCCGCTAAGCATACTTCTAAAGGCAAGCCAAAACCCGACCACTTCTCCAATGTTCTGTTCGACAGGTTTCCTTTTCCCTGCCAATAGCGCAAAATACGGTGATTCATATTCTTCGTTAATTTTAAACCTTGGTAATATTGAAATGCATGAAATGCCTTTTTCTTTAAGAAGTTCACAAAGGTTTTCTGTATGGAAGCCCCCCGTTATTATAAGGGCTGACTCTACTTCTCCAGGGAGATCTGAGAACTTCATATTGCTAACAAAAGCCTCGTCTCTTTGAAAAGAATATTCGTAAAACTTAAAGATCTCCTCTCTATAATCATCTAGCTCTTCTATTCCCAAGCTTGGTCGTGCGCTGATTTTATAGCGAGGTGCATAGTTTTCAATAAAGTCCAAATAATTAGACATAAGAAAGTCCTCTTCATTGTCCCCATAGTAGGCGTAGTCGTCTTTTCTAATAGATACATTGAAAATATTCTTTAGAAGCGTGAGATTCCTAGAAAGCGTATTGAGTTCTCGTTGGGCGTCATTCTCATACAATGCTTCCTTTATAGTGTTTTCAAGATCATCAAACTCATCCATCACCTTCATTCGGTCTACTGTTTCATAGAGTGAGATATACTCCATGTAACTTTTTAATTGAGGGAATTGTTTGAGACTTAGATCTACCTCTTTTGCTTTACCAAAAAGATAGGAGTAAAATTTCTTTCTAGAGATTTTTCTAGTTTTAAATTCAATACTTCTGGCTACAAGCTCCTGTATTTCCTCGAGAGAAAGCTCTTCTTTAAGCCGGTCAATAAGGATATTTCTCTCAGTATTGGCTCTACTAAAATTTATTTTTTCCTCAATCGACACAGATTCAACCAGCTTTCCAAGATTCGGAAACCTAGAGATCTCTATATCGCGCTTACTGGCTTCACTAAGTAAATACTCCAGATAGTGGCGAAGCCCATTATTGTCAGCCTTATATGCGTTGTACTGCATATCGAGCTCTAGTAGGTCCTGAGTAAAAATATGACGCTTGAGATTGTTTAAGATGTAGGTTAGTTCTTTTAAGTATTTATCTATTTTTTCTTTATCACGAAGTGAATCCTGATAAACTTTTAGATTTTTAAAATATAGATCTTTGTTTTCAATGCCCCAGAGTTTTACCCTATCAGGATTACTAATCGCAAACTTCTCAGCTCCGGAAAGTTCGCCCATCTTTACAAAATAATCGGTTACTTCCTTTCTAACCTTAGTGTCTGACATTGTTTCAAAGGTTTTAAGGTCGTAGTCTCCCATACCTCCTTCAAGGTTTATCATGCTTATACCATACTCACTATTCAAGTAATCGATCAGTTCAGAAATTTTATTTTGAGCAAAATAGTTACAGTGAGCATCCTGGATATGTATGACTATTTTTCTTGAGGAGGCATTATAGACATGTTTGATCATTCCGAGGTGTTCTGGAATAGAAAATGTGTCAGGATCAAGGTGTGCGTATTCTTCGCTTGCAGGAGACAATGAAGACCTTACACTCTCTCTAACAATTGCACTTGCATCATTAAGTACATATGTCAGAAAGAATGTAGCCGCCAAAAACACAGCTATTACCCTTTTAAGGGCTATGTGCTTTCTCACAAATCCCGTCATCTTCCTGCCTACTTTTTAAACCTTTTAACTTAGTGTTCAAAAAAAACGTTACTTCCTAATCCATGTGTCCCCAAAACACATCGTGAAGATTAGAAAGTAAGTATAATAGAAACTTAGATATTAATCAATACTATTATGCTACCTAAAGTGTATCTTATGATATATATAGTAAGCAAATCAGAAAAGCTTTCTTTTTGAAACCCTAACTTTTCCCTCTCTGGAAGGATATATATAATCTTACCTAAAAACTACTAGATAGAGTAAGATCTCTGTGGGTGTTGGTAGCGGAAATAATGAGGTCCACTTCAACAAAAGGCTTCTCAAATTCCGTTATTAGCCTCAACACCTCCCCCTGTGAAAACGCCATATTCCTTGCCTCCATACGGCACCCGGTGTTCACCAGGGCTTCTATTTCGGCTCTCGCGCACTCATCAGAGACAACAACAAGCATATAGTTCTCGATTCTCTCCTCGATCTGGATTAACATAGTCATCTTCCACCTCCTGCTTGCCTTCAATTCCTTAAGACTTAATTATAGTATATCACATTTTGTGATAAATGCAAGTGCTAAATTTTATCACATTGCGTGTTGATTTCTTCACATAGTGTGATATACTTTAGGTGAGATGAAGTTTTCAGAAAACCTTAAGGACATAAGAAAAAAAATGAAGCTTTCCCAGCAAGAGCTGGCTGACAAGCTTCATGTCGCCCAATCTACTGTTGGCATGTGGGAATCCGGCAAGAGGACTCCAAAACTCGATGATATAAGCCGCATGTCTAAAGTATTGAATATCACGGTTCACCGTCTTCTTTCTAACAAAAAAGAGGAAGAACCTGGGCCTGATCAGAAAATTGAAATCACAAAAAATGAAATTTTTATTGACGGTGACAAAGTAGATAATATGTCCACCACTGACATTACAGAAATTGTTAAATACATAAAGGGAATAAAAGGCACAAAGCCCGTCCCTTCCCAAGCAGGACCCTCCCAAAAACTAAAAGACGCCAAAAAAATCTTGATAATTGATGACGAGCAGGATATGTGTGAATTACTTTACTCCTATTTGGTTCCTCATAATTATAAAGTATTTCTTACCTTTAATGGGCAGATGGGTCTGGAATATTTTGATACAGTAAAACCGGATGTTGTCCTATTGGACCTATCCCTCCCTGATATAGATGGCCCGGTGGTTCTGGATATCCTTCGTAAAATTAGTAACGTTCCGGTTATTGTTATTACCGCTCATCCGGAAGACGTAGCTGACATTCATTTGCAGGATCTTAAGATAAACGGTTTTATAGAAAAGCCCTTCTCTCTCGAGGAGGTCCTTAATACGCTAAAACACATTATAGGAGAATAATGAAAGAAGGTCGCAAGAAGAAACGGGCTAGTAAATTTTTTGGTATTAATATAGTTGCCGTTGACTCTAAAGGCAAAGAGCTTAAGTTCGATAAGTTTAAAACTAATCCGAAGTTCTACGATGAAACCGGCGCTGACTCCGCTTCTGCGGGAATAAAAATTATGTGTTCTAAGCCTCTACCTGAAGAATCTAAAATTCAAATGAAAATGCTTATTCCCGAAAAAGAGAACCTTAACCTTATTAAGGCTAACGGCACAATAAAATGGTTTAAGCAAGTTAAGGGGAAATCTAAAAAATATTTTATTGTCGGAGTTGACTTTACTGGTCTATCTAAAGAGGATACGGTCAAAATGATAAAACTCTGGAAGAAATATAGATAAATACTATCTTTTAGCTTGTTGCCAACATATTAGCTGTATTACTTCTCCTAAACTCTTCCCACTCCGCCAAATGTGATGGAAATCTTACCTTTGTTGCCATACCTAAGCTCCAGTAGTTATCCATCTTCTGTTTATTGATCTGACTATTAATGTGCTTTCCTGTTTGAAGGTATATCCTCTTTGCAGTTGCTGAACTCTTAATATCTTCGGTTTTTCTTATTTCATAGTCAGCATTATAGCTTCCCATGACTTTCTGGCTAGGAAGTGTTTCAACCGGCATTCTTACTATGGCTGTCATTATCATCATTGAAATTGTTATTAGAATCTTCATTGTTCCCACCTCCTGGCTAGATAATATGCATAAACCGTGCCAATATACTGGAAAGTGCCGCATTCATGTCTACACCTTCAGTAGGATTGCTAGAAAAATTGTTTTTGGATTTTCATAAAAAGGCCGAATGTTACTTTTTATTTGCTTAATTTGTATATACATTATAGGTAATGATGGTCATTTTGTCAAATGTTTTTTGCCTTTTATTCGCCTAACAAGGGGGTTATTTTTGTGAGATTTTTTCTCTATATTTAGTGATTATTTTGGGCGTGCTTTTGGTATAAATGGAACCTGGGTGAGAAATATGATATGAGTGTACGGATTTTGTACAGTAGATGTATAGATATAGACATATGATAGTTGAGAGTTCGTAGTTCGTAGCTCGTAGAATAATCTATGAACACTGAACCGTGAACATATGCCTGTGACTGGTGAGTTTGCGAATTTGTTTAGGGATGCTCGTCGCCTGCGGCTCATCGCAATGACATTTTCGTCATTGCGAGCGTAGCGAAGCCATCCCTTACAGCTTAAGGCTTAAAGCTATACTTATGTCTTGTGACCTTTGACTTATGCCTGTAACAGGCCTTCTATATCTTCTTTGGTATGCAGACTTGTTACATTAAGGCCGGAATCTATCTTCTTTAGCAGTCCTCTCAAGACGGCACCTGGGCCTATCTCAAGATAGTCCTTTACTCCTAGTGATATCGCTTTTTTGACGGATGCTTCCCATAACGTCTTATGGTCAAGCTGATTAACCAGATTCTCTTTTATTTTTACAGGATCTCTTGTTATCTCAGCGTCCAGATTACTAATAAAATCAATTACGGGCTCTTTTATCTGGGTCTCATTAAGAACCTGGGCAAGTTTCTCTTTAGCCGGCACCATGAGTTCCGAATGGAATGCACCGCTAACCTTTAGGATGATCGTTCTCTTCGCGCCTTGAGTTTTAGCCAGGTCCGCTGCCAGCTCAACTCTTGAAGCTGAACCTGATATTACAACTTGTCCGGGAGAGTTGAGGTTAGCTACCTGACATCCGCCTATCCCCTTACAGAGCTCTTCAACCTTTTCTATATCAAGCCCAAATATAGAAGCCATCTTCCCTTCTTCTTTCTTACTGGCTTCATCCATAAATTCTCCCCGCTTTGCAACAAACTTTAGTCCGTCCTCAAAGCTCATTGCCCCTGATGCGACTAAAGCTGTCGGCTCACCAAGGCTTAGGCCCAATGCAACAGAACCAAGGGAAACTATATCTTCCGTTGAGAAGATTTCTCTTGATTCGTCTCCAACCGGTGCGCCTTTTAATTTTTCAACTAACACGTTGAGAGTTGCTATACTTGTTACAAAAATTGCCGGCTGACTATTTACAGTTGTCTGAAGATCTTCTTCCGGACCTTCAAAACAAAGCTTAATAATATCTTTACCTAATATTTTGTTTGCCTGGTCATAAACCCATTTTGCTGCGGCTTCAGTTTGGTAAAGTTCTTTGCCCATACCAACACTTTGTGAACCCTGTCCCGGAAATAACAGACCATACTTTTTCATTTTAACCCTTTTCTTTATCTGTGCTAATCTGTGAAAAAAATCTGTGTAATCTGTGCATTTACCACTTAATAACCAACGCGCCCCATGTAAGGCCGCCGCCGAAGGCATCCATAAGAATGGTATTGCCTTTTTTGATTCTTCCTGTTTCAACTGCCTCGGTGAGCGCAACGGCGCTTGATGCCGCTGACATGTTTCCATATTTCTCTATGTTTAAATATAGTTTCTTTGCCGGGTCAACGCCCATCCTTTTTGCTAAAGCGTTGAGAATGCGGAGATTCGCCTGATGGGGTATTATTATATCGATGTCATCGCCCTTAAGCCCTAAAGGTTCTGTAACAGCAAGTGCTGCTTCTGCCATTATCTTTACGGCATGTTTAAAAAGAACGTTACCTTCCATTTTTATAG
>JAQBAV010000025.1:0-13825 GCA_032126595.1 Candidatus Omnitrophota bacterium
AGGCGCATAAAGAGGCTGTCGGAGGAGCCTTTATAGACTATCGCAGTGTTCGTGATCAGATATCAGCCGGAAAAAGAATGAGTGTTTCGGCCGGGAGCGCAGGAGACCTGGCTTTTATAGCAAATACTTTGCGGGACTTAGGGCTAAACAGCCAGCAGGCCAAGAAGTTTTTACAGGTTAGAGTGACTAAGGGAAAAATGAATAAAGATAATATTGCCAAGTATCTGGAGCTAACCGGATTGGGCGAATGGTTGGATAAAAATAATGTAGTAATCGTGTCTACCGAAGAACTAACGCTTGAGGAGACAATAAAGATCGCAGAAAATACATTTAAGAATCTCGACACTAGAGACCTTTTAATAGGAGATAGCAACAATCTTATAACTAGTGATAAGGATAGAGACATTATGTCTGACGTAAATAGCTCTCCTATGTATTTTCAAATGGAGGGAGAAGGCATAGTAGCACAGCTTATGGTAGCGATGGTACAAATGACTACCTTGAAAGGCATGGTATCTCCATCTATAGGAAAAATAGGTGTAAAAGAAGGCTACAATAACTGGTACGTCTTCTATCCGAATGTAGAAAAAGTAGATATCGACTTGATACGTCGTGAAATAGATAATTACGAGGAAAACGCTTAAAAAAAAGGGGCGTTTCGCCGCGCCATGCTATAAATGCTTATAATTAAATAGCTTGCGACAAGGGCTGGTACATTTCCTTCAATAAAAAGGCCGAAAAAATGTACCAGCTTTCATTGTAAATTAATCATTTACAGTAAGTTGCAATAAGGCGGAACGCCCCCAGCATATATCAAAATAAATCTTGAAGACCTTGTGGATGGTTCTTTGGGAGCAGTCGAGATGAGAAGCGGCAAATATATATTTATACCTAACATGAAGCCGATCGAAATAGACAACTTGAAAGCGCTAATTGACAACTATAATAAGGCGCTCCAGAGCGCGTAAGAGAGTGAACAGTAAACAGTGAACAGCATAGCTTCAGACCCGGACTGGAATAATATGCGAAAATAATGACAGTCCGGGTCTGGAAAGTAAAGCGGGAAATACGGAAATTAAGTAAAAACACAGCTAACTGTTAGGACGTAAAATAGCTAGATAGGGTTCATTGACTTTGTTCGAGAAGTGCGCTATAATCAAGTTAAACCGTAAACTATCAAAAAGTAAGTTGATTTTTATAGATGGGAAAGTAGTGTTCAACATACTTAATATTATGTATATGGTACATAAAAGGAGAAAACAATGAGATATTTTTGCAAAAAATCCGGATGGTTTAAAGCTATCAGCCTTTTTTTGGCGGTAGTCTTTTCAACCTATAATGTAGGGTTTGCTGTTACAGAGGACATCGCAAAACCCACGCTTAGCAAAAAAACATCTGACCTTACAGTAGAGGATATAGCTGTTGCTATAGATTCGGGGACTATCAAGTCCAGGTATATGGGCGAGAGTGGAAAGATAATCGTTCATATTCAAGACGCCCACTGTAATTATGAGGCCCAGAGCAACATAAATAAGATACTGGATCAGCTCAAAAGAGAGTGCGGCCTTAACTTTATTTCTGTTGAAGGTGCCGAAGGCAAGGTGGATACGGCCTGGTTTAAGGCTTTTCCGGATGAAGAAATTAGAAGAGAAGTTGCGAATTATTTCATGAAAAAAGGCGAGATCACCGGCGCTGAATTTTTCTCCATAACAACAGATTATAACGGCGAGATATACGGCGCCGAAACACGCGAATATTATATAAAGAACCTCAAAGCATTCACTGAAGTATATCCTCATAAAGAAACTATCGAAAAGTATCTTGTTGATACATCTCTCATAGCAAATAGACTAAAGTCAATTGTTTACACACCCGAACTTAAAGAACTAGACGCTAAGATAAACGCCTTTGACGCTAAAGAACTTGAACTCAGCGACTTTGCGAATTATCTTTATAAAACCGCGGCCAAACTGAATGTTTCAATAGAGAGCCTTCCTAACTTTAAGAAACTGGTTAACACTCTTGATTACGAGAAGAAGATAGACTTTGATATCGTTGACTCAGAGAGGAACGAGTACATAGATCTCTTAGGCAAGAAATTAAACAAGGAAGAGATGACGAGGCTTGTTTCGGAGAGCGTGAAGTTCAAGAAGGGCCATATTAAAGCATCTGAATTTTATGCATATTTAAGAGATCTCGCTAAAGAGAATGACATAGCTATTGTTCAGGAATTTCCAAACCTTTTTTACTATTACCTATACACAAAACTCTATGACGGTATAAATAATGAAGAGCTTTTTAAAGAAATCGGAAGAATTGAAACACTTTTAAAAGACAAGCTTTTTAAGAATGACACGCAGAGAACGCTTGATAAGTATTCACACATGGTCGATCTTTATGTAGACCTAGTGAATATCGAGCTTACAAACGATGACTATGATGTCTTCAAGGCATATTCAAAAGAATTTTCATTTGAAGATGTGCTCAGCTTTTTTAACAGCCTTTCTAGCAAATACAATCTAAATTATTCAATAGGCGAAATGCCTGTCGTTATAAGCGAAAATCTTCCCAACATGGTGGATTTTTACGAGATAGCTATTAAGCGTGACAGAGCGCTTATCGATAACACCCTTAATGCTATGAAGAAGGGTAACGACAGGATAGGCGTTTTAATAGCAGGCGGTTTCCACACTAGAGGAATAAAGAGTCTCTTAGAAAAAGAAGGAGTGTCTTACGTAGTCGTTACTCCTAAGATTACAAAAGACGTTGAAACGCCGTATATAAAGGTTCTTACAAACCAGAGAACTTCCTTAGAAGACATTATCACAGAGTCCGCCGCTATTAGCGCTGCACCGAACGGCATCTACGCAACAAAGGAAGAGATAGCCCAACCTAAAGGCGACCTCTTGGCTGCAATGCCAAAAGTTTTTGAAACCATCCCGATGCTTCTTAGCGATCCCGATCAGCTAAGACAGATATTAACAGCAGCCGGTCTAAATGCCGACGAAGCTATGGAAATAAACCAGGAGATATTAGACGGTATAGTCAGTGGGAATGTAAGAGGGTGGCTCGAGAATGCAAAATTAACGGCATCTGCCGAAGATTGGAACTTAGCAGTCGAAAACCCGGAGTATCTCATGGCTATCTATGTTACTAAAGTTAAAGAGGCCGCGAAAAAAGTCGGACTTAAGGTAAAGGCCCAGGAAGCTCTAATCGGCTCAATTGACGCACAGTTTGTTAATATATTTAGGAATCTTATAACAGAATTACAGGCTTCTCCAGGCGACAAACACATCATGGTTGACGTGACGGGTTCAGGCTATGTGGACCTGAACAGGCCGTTTTCTTACGGAGAGACCCAGGGCGTCGATGAAGTAATTAAAGGCTTTTTAACCGGGACAAACCCCGTAGAAGTTTCTGTAGATGATGTAAATAAAGCATTATGGACAAAAGTTCAAGGTATGACGTATGGCGCTGTAATTAAGGTAAAGATACCCGTTGAATACTGGGATCCTGCTAGCCCTTCAGGGGTCACAACGAAAACCATTGATTTTTATCTAATGAAAGGCTTAAGAAGTGCATATGCTGCATACAATGAAAATCCGACCCACGGCGAAGAAATACCACTTGCCTTAGCGCTTCATCCGGGACGCGGCGGCGAAGCCGAGCAGCATCTTATGGCCAACATGTATGGAGATATGGACGACTTTATGGGTTTTACTCAGGGAAATGTGTCAGAGATTGCCGCGCATGAAGATATGCACATATTGTATCCCTATATGTCTGAAGATCAGGTTGCAGAAAGATTAGGAACCGACCTTGAAGAAGAAAGAGCAATTATAGCAGCCAATAGAAGAAAAATAGCTCTAGAAGAACAGGCAAATGTGGAAAAGACAATCATAGCTAATACTCCGGGCCTTAAAGAAGTTCTAGCCAATATTGAGCTTGCAAATAATTTAAGCCAAAACAATAACAGTGTAGGCATTGTAGGGCTCGTAACAGGAAGCGAAGTTGATAGAGATAACTATGAAAGAAGAATGGATAAAATGAATACAGCCTTATTCAATACTGACGGCTCAACAAAGATAATAACTCTTCAGGAAAAAGTAGGAGATAAAACAAGAGAAGGGAACTTCCTTGGAACTCTTCTTGCTTATAACAAGATAAAAGAAATAGCTAATGAAGAAAACATAGACATTGAAAACATGGTAGTACTTCTTGGCATGGTATTCGGCCGAGGCGAAAGAACATCCCCATATACAAATATAAATGGCAATAGAAAGCCTGGCCTGAAAGTTACCGCGGCCAATGTTGAGATCAATGGCCAAAAAGTATCATTTTCAGCGATTGAAGAAGCGATTAAATATTTTACTCCCGTCGCTAAATATCTCGAAAATAGAGGTTTTAGAGGGATTTTAGATAAATGGGGCGATGAAACCGAAATCCCATCTATCGATATGGGTCAAGCTCCGAAAGACCCGGAAGAGCTTGCCGGCCAGGATATCATTAAGGTAATTGCTAAAATGAGAATGGAAGATATCCCGGAAGGGGATTTACCAACTCAGAAAGACTGGGTTATTTTTGATCCGGAAACAGGTGCATTTTTAACTCAGGTTTCCAGGAATGCAAATGGTGCAGACGCTCTTCGAGCGGACTTAAAAGCAAGAATGCAGGAGCTTGGCATTGAAACCGAATATGTTGGAGTCAGCTTAGGCCCTGTAGGCGTATCATATAGAGTTCTTGATATAGCAGAAGACATTTTCGAAGAAGATATTTTAAAAGACGGTGTTTATATAGACTTCGATCCGTATGTCCTTATGGCATTTGCAATGCTTGGAAAATATAATAAAGTCGAGGCGAGGCAAAGATGGAACGAAACTCTTGAAAGAGATAAAGGTCTCCAAGAAATAGCAGGAGAGAATGGCATGATACCTGACTTCTTTGATAAGGTAGTAGAAATAAGAGAAATATTCAGAAAGGCATACGAGCGGTCACTAGAGGCAACAGTTCTTGATATTGGTGCGGAAGTTCCTATTCTTAGCTGGGATGATATAGGCCAGCATACTGCTATGAGAGAAAAATACATGGGAGTTAATGACACCGGACCCGTAGGTATTATAGCCAGAAAAAAAGAAGGAATCTCGGGAGTACGCGATGATAATGGTAATATAATAGTAAACTCCACAATAAGCCCCCAAGTGACAGTTAAAAATTCCGTTATCATTAATAGCACAATAACAGGCTCTGGAACAATAATCGGTTCGGTGGTAAGAGATTCTAATTTTGAGGGCTATATTGAAATGGTAGAAGCGTTTGCTACGCTTAGCGATAGACCGGGATATACAGTTCTTAAGAAAAATAGCGGTCTTTATAAATCTATAGGCAAGAAGAGCAGCGCATTAGTTCTTGAGGAAGGAATGCGCCACGGAACAATGTTTACTTCAAAGGGTCCAGTGGACATGGTTGTTCATGAAAAGGAAGATATAAAAGCTAATTATAACGAACCGATCGCAGGAAACCCAATGTCTTTTAAGGAAGCATATGATGAGATGCTTGGAGTTGGCGAAGAAGAACTCGAGAGACGCCAAGAAGAAAGCGTGTCTGTCCGGGAAAGAATAGACAAGAAGACAAAGAAATTTAAATCGCTTGAATTCGGTACGAGTGGTCTCCGTGACGAGATCAGCAATATGACTGACCAGGAAGTATACATAAATACTGTCGGCTTTATTGCTTTCTTAAGAGAGCGCGGCGAGATAACAAAGGAAAAGAATGTTATTGCTCTTGCCGGTGACAGAAGGAATAGTACCGACAAGATAATGACAGCATCTAAAAAAGCGATTGAAGACTCAGGGTGTAAGATTGCTTATTGCGGACATATACCAAGTCCTGCGCTTGCAGCTTACGCTATTCAAGAAGGCATCCCAAGCGTAATGGTTACAGGCAGTCATATTCCGGACGACAGGAACGGCATTAAGTTTACCAAGAAGTCAGGAGAAGTTCTAAAGACGGATGAGAAGGATATATTAAGGAATGTCGCTGGCGCAAGAAGCGCAGAGTACGCGAAAATTTCGCTTGATTCCGCGTTTAACGATGCCGGCGAGTTTAAAGTGAAACCAACTGACATTACTGAATACGATGTTCTAGACGAAGCAGTAGAGGCCTATGTTGATAGATACACAAAAGGCGCGGAAGGTTCTTTAAGCGGCATTACAGTTGCCATATATCAACATTCAGCTGTTGGAAGAGACATCATGAAGAAGATTTTCCAGAGGCTCGGCGCAAATGTGGTAGCCCCGGAGAGAGATATCGACATTGAATACACAGACGAAAAAACAGGAAAAATAGTCAAAGAAACAGTATCCTTAAGAAGTTCCAGAACTGAGATATCAGAAGAAGAGTATATAGCAATGTCTAATTCGGATGACGCCAATGTGCGTTATGCGGCCCAGTTTATAGCGATCGTTCCTCAGGATGACAAAACCGTTAAATATTATGAAGAAAGATTTGTTCCGGTTGACACCGAAAAGATTTCCAATAAGACTAAAGCGATCATAGTAGCTCTTGCTGAAATAGCCAAAGAAGAGACAAAGACAGATAGAATTATTGTCGCTTCCGCTGACGGGGACACCGACAGGCCTTTAGTTGCGGATGAATTGGGAAATATTCTTCCGGGCGACAAGCTGGGACTCCTTTCCGCTATGTACCTTAATCCGACAGCCTTGGCCGTTCCAATAAGCGCGAACGATGCTGTTGTTCAGGCGCTTGGACCGGAAAAGGTTACCGAGACCAAGATCGGCTCACCTTACGTTATTGCCGCGATGAACGAAGCAATAGCTAAAAACCCAAGGGCAGCAAGAGTCGCGAGCTTTGAAACTAACGGTGGATTTTTACTGGGAACAGATTTTAGTCTTAGACTCCCGGATGGTAGAAGTATAAATATGGCGGCGCTGCCGACAAGGGATGCTATTCTTCCCATAATGATAGCGGCAATGACAACGAAAGACGCGGACATGTCGTTTTCACAATTTGTTGATACACAATTGCCCAATCGCTATACTCAGGCAAATGTTATAGATAATAAGAGCTATAAAGGTGCTGAAAACTATACTCCGGAAATGGGTAAAGGAATAGTAGCGCTATTCTCACCTCGAAATGCGGACATTAAGCAGGTAAATTTTAAAGATGGCGAAATAAACGCAATTTATGCAGACGGAAAAGTAGAGGCAGTTCAGGAGCCAAACAGCATAGAAGAGTTAGAAGTAATCAGAGCGAGGCTGGAAGAATATTACACTAAGAGTAGGGGTTTCGGCGCAATAACAAGCATAAATTACATTGATGGCGTACGCATAGTGTTTGCCAATAACGATGTGGTGCACTTACGCCCGTCAGGCAATGCCCCTGAATTCAGAAATTACGCAACAGCAGACACTCAGGCAAGAGCGGATAAGATAATAGACCTAAGGCGAGAAATCATGCCTGAAATTATCGCGGATTATGAAAAACGTTTTGGAACTCAAAAAGCTAAGAGCATAGAAGTGTTTGAATTCCAGCCGGAAAGAACTCCTGCCTCAACACGTAACCTGGCCGACTCAATAGAAGAATTTACAATGTGGGAAAGTATTGATGATGCCAGAAGTACTGTAAGGCTTGTCCTTGAAGACTACGAGACCGATATAGATGTTATAGACAGCATTGAAATATTAGGTAAAGTTGGAATGCCCCAGATAATAGGTAATCGCGACTACACGATAGTGCTTACCTCAGGGAGGGTGCAGGTTGAACTTCCCGACGGAACAAGGCCGGAACTGGTTAAACCGGGCCAGGCAATCACGATACCTGCTGATATGGGCACTAAAATTAAGCTTTTCCAGACATCTAGAGAAAAGCCGCGCGTAATGGTAAGGTATGCCAAAACATCTTCAGAAAAAGCGGTTTATATGGTTAATGATATTATTTCAAGACATATGGACAAGTTTTCAGGCATGGAAGCAACCACGCTTATTATGCCGGAAGAAGCATTTCATTCAAAGACGGGTCTTGGTTCAGCAACATGGATGGAAAGACAGATCCAGGAGCTATTAGCCAACGACAAGATAAAGATAAGAACATATTCAGCTAAGGCTGGCCTTGCTACCGCCGCTCAGCACACAATTACAGAAGGCACAACCGGAATTCTTATAGCGACAGAAGGTAGTATTGAGAGAACCAATATGGATACAGACGAGGATGTAAGAGATTTCTTAACAGGCAAAAAAGGGAAACTCAGAATTCTTACTATTCCAAACATTGAAGAAGATGAGGAAGTTTCCCAGGAAGGCTGGTTCTTTAAAATGGAAGCAGCTTTTACCGGCCTATTATTGGGAATAATCGAGCCGGACCAGATTAAAAACGAAGCTGATACATCGAGCCCTGCCGCGGATCTCCACAGATTATTACAGCAGTTAGCAGGGAAAGACATACCGAGAGAATACTTGTATTACATGTTATCATACAGCGAAATGCAGGATGCCCTGGGTGAGAGAATGCCGGTAATGTTCCTGACTAACCCTAAAGAATGGCTTAAATTTATGATAAGTAACCTCTTAGTTAAAATGCCTATCAGGCCGTTCGACGCAAGAGAACAGCTTGAGCAGAGGAGAAGAACTCTCTGGTCAGCATAAAATAGTCACAAGTCACAAGTCATAAGAGCAAACCCCGATATCATATATCGGGGTTTGCTCTTTTTAGATTGCTTCGTCCTTCTCGCCTTGCTCGAAGTCCTCGCAATGACGAAATAATTGTCATTGCGAGCCCCGCGAAAGCGGGGTGAAGCAATCTCTTGAAGCATACAGCTTTCAACATTTTTCCACTTTACGCTTTTAACTTATAACTACTTTTGACCCTTGACTTATGACTTATGACAATAGTATTTGAAATTATTCCCGATTTATCATATATTGTTTCTACTATGATGCGAGAGGAAAAATATTCCCAAGAAGAAGAGATAATAATTTCAGAAACTCCCGGCCTAAAAGAGGTTTTAAAGAACATTGATGCCGCTAAAAAAATGGTTAAGAATAATAGCAGCGTAAAGGTTGCTGTTGTTGTTACCGGGAGTGAAGTAGATCAGAAAAACTACCAAAAAAGCATGGAAAGAACCTCCAGGCACATCTTCAATGCTGATGGAAGCACCTTAGTGTATTCATTCCAGGAACGCATCGGATCTAAAAAACGGGAGGGAAACTTCCTGGGAACTCTTTTGGCATTTTCGTATCTTAGAACTATCTTACGCCGCCAGAAGATCCGGTACAGGGACAATGTAACGCTTGTGGGCATGGTATTCGGCCGCGGAGAAAGAATGTCTCCGATCACTCAGGTTGAGGGCGATAGAAAGCCCGCTATTTCAGTTACTGCTGCCAATATGGATATTGGCGGTAAAAAGGTGGCCACCTCAGCCATAGAAGAGGCTCTTATGTATTTTGCGCCTTGCGCGAAATATCTTGAAGATAGAGGCTTTAGAGGAGTTCTTGATAAGTGGGGCGACGAAACAGAAATAGCTTCGATAGATCTGACAAAAAAGCCCAGAGATAATAAAGAGCTGGAAGACCACGACGTTATTAAATTCATTTCTGTTATAAAAATCACGGAAGAACTCGCCAAACAAAAAGACTGGGTTATTTTTGACGAATCCGGGAATATGCTTGCCCAACTTTCAAGAAACGATAAAGAGACTTTAATAAGTCAGATGAAAGAGCTGGGCATAAAGCCCAGGGAAGACGGTGAGTTTTATGCCGGAGTAAGTCTGGGCCCAAGCGCTATTTCATATAAGGTCTTAACTATTGCCGGAGAAGTTTTCGCGGAAGAAATAATAAAAAAAGGCGTTTACATTGATTTTGATCCGTATTTTCTGATGGCGCTTGCAATAAGGGGCGATCAAAAAAAATGGAATGCTCTCATGGAAGGTGATCCTAAGCTCCGGGAATTTGCGGGAGACGAAGGCATGGTGCCTAAATTTTTCAGAAAAATAAATGAAATGCGTTCAATGTTCAAGGAAACATATCATCGTGAACTTAACCTGAAAATAATGGACCTCGGAAAAGATTTATACTGGGCGGATATCGGACAGCATAAGGCAATGAGAGAAAAGTATCTCACCCTAAACGATAAGGGCCCAAATGGTATCATTGCCCGTAAAATAGAAGGCATTAAAGGGCCAAGAGACTCTAATGGGAACATAATAGTAAATTCAGAAGTATCTCCCGAAGTAAAAGTTTCCGACTCAGTCATTATAAACAGTACAATTACCGGATCCGGCACTATCGCGGGGTCAGTTATAAAAGATTGCATTTTTGGTGATATTGACGCAAGGGATGCCTTCGCCGTATTAAGCCGGCATGCCGGAAGCGTTGCGCTCAAAGAGAAAGGCGGCATTTACAAGTCTTATGATACCAGGGCCAAAGAGCTTATTGTTGAAGAGGGCGAGAGGCATTGTACGCTGTTAACCGGCAAGGGCCACGTAAGCATGAGGGTCACCGAAGATACGGACTTACGAGAGGAAGTAGAAATATCGGAAGAGGAATACAATAATTTGGTAAGCGGCAATGATCCGGATGTGAAATATATAAAAGAAAAAGAAGCGGGCGGAGAAAAAAAATACGTTTATAAGAAAAATTACGATAGGCCCATATTGGGAAACTCAATTTCATTTGCTCGAGCGTATGACGAGATGTTCGGCATAAGCGAGGAAGAACTTGAAAAGAGGAGAGAAAAAGTGTTTAGAGAAACGGGAGAAAAAGAAATGAACGTCGGTAAAAATATAAAATTTAAACCCTTAAAATTCGGCACAAGCGGATTAAGAGGCCTGGCCGAGGAAATGACCGACATGGAGTGTTATATAAATACAGCAGGGTTCATTGAATATTTATTTGAAATAGGGGATATAACAAGGGGAGACACCATTTCTATTGCCGGAGACTTAAGGCCCAGCACTCCCAGAATAGCCAGAGCCGTAAGCAAGGCGATTATAGACGCGGGATGCGTGGTCGACTATTGCGGCGAGATACCTTCACCGGCTATTTCTTATTACGGCTCTATTACCGCTAGAGCCAGCATTATGGTTACCGGCAGCCACATACCCGTTGAAAGAAACGGCATAAAATTCAATAAATCCACCGGTGAAGTCCTGAAAAGCGATGAAGAAGGCATACTAAAAAATGTTGCCCGGGTAAGAGAAGCGATCTATTCAATTTCCAGTGAAGACGCGATATTTGATTCTGAAGGCGCGCTAAAAGAAGAAGAGGCCCTTTCTCCGGTTAATGATGAAGCAAGAGAAGTTTACATCAAGCGCTATACGTCCGTGTTTCCTGAGGATTGTCTTCAAGACAAAAAAATAGTTCTTTACCAGCATTCAGCTGTTGGAAGGGATATAGTAAAAGAAGTCTTTGAGGCCCTGGGAGCAGAAGTAATTACTGAAAAAAGAACTGATTACTTTGTTCCCGTAGACACAGAAAAAGTTTCAGAAGACACTAAGGATCTTCTAAAAGGTTTTGCTGAGGCCGATAGCCCGTTCGCTATTATATCAACAGATGGAGATTCAGACAGGCCTCTTTTAGCCGATGAAAACGGAAACTTTCTACCCGGAGACAAACTCGGAGCATTAGTGTCATTGTATCTTAATCCAACCTTTGCCGCTGTTCCGGTGAGCGCAAATGATGCCGTAATAACTACACTTCGCTCCGAAGACATAAAAGTAAAACAGACCAAAATAGGTTCGCCTTATGTCATCGCGGCCATGAAAGAAGAGCTGGCTTCCGGCGAAAACTCTAAAGTCGTTGGATGGGAATCTAACGGAGGGTATTTAGTGGGAAGCGACTGGAGTCTCCCGGGAGGAACACTTAAAGCACTTCCGACAAGAGATGCAATGCTGCCGCTTATTACTGTAATACTTTCAGCGATAGAAAAAGAAGAAACACTTTCAAACTATATTTCAAAGAATTTACCTTCAAGATATACTGCAGCCGGTGTTGTGGATGATAAAGCTGAAGGATGCGCTGATTACACCGCAGATATGGGAAAAGAAATAATTTCAATGTTCTCACCCGGCGATGAAAATATTACTGAAGTCGAATTCATTCCCGGAGGAGTAAAGGTTACTTTCTTAAGCGGCAAAGAAAAGAATGTAATGGAAGGGCATGAACTTTCAGATGAGTGCTGCAGAATCAAAAACGCTATCGCGAGATATTTTAATTCTTCGAGAGGGTTCACCGAAATAAAATCAATAAATGTTATAGACGGTATAAGAATAACTTTCAAGAATGAAGAGATATCACACATCAGACCTTCCGGAAACGCCCCTGAATTCAGAAACTATGCTGTTGCGGACACTCAAGAGCGAGCAGACGAAATAGCCAATAAAAGATACGAGATAGTGCCAGCCATAATCAGGGATCTTAGAGGGCCGGTAGAGAAGCCGGAAGATAGAAGCCGGAAGACAGAAGAGAAAGAAATGGCCGAAGATCTTTTTGACGGTGAGAAAAAAAACCCCGAACCCCGCCTTGAGCCAACGCCGAAGCCAAAAGAGTGGCTGGAACCGGAACCCGAGATAACACCGGAACCGGAACAGGCACATGAACACATACCCG
Organism: Candidatus Omnitrophota bacterium; assembly: GCA_032126595.1. GTDB lineage: Bacteria > Omnitrophota > Gorgyraeia > Tantalellales > Tantalellaceae > JAQBAV01. The sequence continues at coordinate 12,621 of JAQBAV010000025.1, forward strand.
TGGAAGAGCCAGCCCCCTCAGGAGACATTCTGGCGAAGCCCATCATGATAAAACCATACGAGCAGAAAAAAGTTTGGGGTGTGGGTGGAATAGGAGAATACTGGTATGGCGCTGAACCCGGAGCAACAAGTTCCATTGTAATGCCGGGCGGCATTCCTTTTGATAGCATTATGCAGGATGAAAATACAAGAAACTCAATGATCGGTTGGGATGTTGTAAGAAAATACGGCCCTAAACTCCCCTTAGTGAAAATACTTACTCCTAAGAAAAGCTTATCCGTACAGTTTCATGAAACCAAGAACGAGCTATGGGTTATTACAGGGATAGATGAAAATATCTGCGGAGATAAGCCGATGATCATATTGGGATTCAGTCAGGAGGTTATAGAGAAGTTCGGAGAAAAAGTGACGGACCAGTTTAAAGAAGTTCTTTCTGCTTACGGGAGAGCCCTTAATGACATTATAGATATTCTTGTTGAAAGGGGATACGGAGATACTTTAGCAAAAGCCGGCGACGTTACAAGTGTTGCCAAGACCGTTCCTCAAGTAGCCAAAGAACTTGATAGGCTAAGCCTTACCAGAACCAGCCTCGACAGGTTTTATAGCTTTAGAGAGGTAAAGATCGGCGATGTTATCCCTGTTTCAGCAAGAACTCTGCATGCTTTAGGAAAAGGAATAGAGGTAGTTGAGCCTCAAATACCCGGAACCACACAGTCTGTGGATGACAGCGACACATTTCCGGTAAGATATTATTTCCCGGGCTACGAGAGGCCGAATGCTCAGAAAGAACTTGATGTGGATAGGGTAGGCGAGCTTAAGACTGAAATTGCCAAAGAAGGAAAACCTGTCAGACTCAGTGCTAAATTAGAGCGTTTGCCCGGCGGATTTGAAGATAAGGGCCTCGAAGTTCATAGAATAACCCTTCAAGACGGAGAAGATATAGCGTATTATGAAATAAAGAGTTTTCACAGTCTTTTTACTGTAAGCGGGAAGGCAAAAATCGAAATTGCCGGAAAAATATATAATATTCCTAACGCAAAACCCGGTGAAAACGGCATGATAATACCTGCTTCCAGCAGAAATTATAAAATAATAGCCGAGGAGGACGCAACCCAGGTTATAGATACATTCTCTCCAGTGTAATAATATTAAAGCATAAAAAAGTTGGTTTTATCGTAGTTTTAGTATATAATATAGGTGTAGGGG
>JAQBAV010000026.1:0-2536 GCA_032126595.1 Candidatus Omnitrophota bacterium
ACAATTCGATATGCTCTAAAGAAAGAACTCGCTCCAAGAATACAGCCGGAAGAACCAGAAGAGGAAGTTCAAGAAGAGGTTACCGCGCCGGTGGAACAGTCTAAAGAAGAAGTAAAATAGGAAAAGCAGGAACAACCCAAATAAGAGCCGAAAGAAGAAGCTCAAGAGGAAAGCAAAGAATAACGATGAAGGACATAAATACAAAATTATCAGTATACGGGCTTGATGGAAAGGTTGTTGGCAATATCCAGTTGGATAAAGATTTATTTGACGGAGATGTTAACGAAATACTTTTATATGAAGCCATTAAGATGTATGAAGCTAACGCACGGCGTGGAACTGCTTCAGCTAAGACAAGAGGCGAGGTTTCAGGTGGCGGAAGAAAGCCCTGGAGACAAAAAGGTACAGGGAGAGCCCGCGTTGGTTCGACTAGGAATCCTGTATGGCGACATGGTGGTGTGACTTTTGCACCGAAACCGCGCGACTTTAGGTATTCAATGCCTAAGAAAGCGCTTCGCAAGGCTCTCCTTTCAAGCTTGAATGCAAGACTTGTTGAGAATATGATCAAACCAATCGTTAAAATAGAGGTTAAAGACTCCAAGACCAAAGAATTTAAAAAGATAATTGACAGCTTGAAGATAGAAGGCAAGACAATGATCGTTGTCGATGTTATTACGGATGAAGTAAGACGATCATCCGGAAATCTTGATAAAGTTGTTTTAATGGAAGGCAAAAACATCAACGCAAGAGATGTTTTATTGCACGATAATTTAGTTATTGAGAAAGAAGCGCTAGAGAAATTGTCTGAGAGGTTAAAATGATGATGTCACATGAAGTAATTTTAAAAATGATGAGAACTGAAAAAGGTTCAAACATGCTTGTGAATAACAAGTACCTTTTTCAGGTTGCAAAAGATGCTAACAAAATACAGATAAAAAAAGCAGTTGAAGATATTTACAAAGTTAAGGTTAATACAGTTAACTTAATGAATGTTAAAGGCAAGAAAAGAAGAGTCAGATATCGAGAAGGCATGACTTCTTCTTGGAAAAAAGCAATTGTTACATTAAATCCAGAAAGTAAAATCGAGGTAACTTAAGATGGGGATTAAAAAATTCAAGCCTAGTTCACCAGGGAGACGTCACGGTAGCGTATCTGATTTTGAGGGCATAGCTAAAAAAAGGCCAGAAAAGTCCCTGACTGAACCTAAGAAAAAAACCGGTGGAAGGAATAACCGCGGCCGTAAAACCGTAAGTTCTAAAGGCGGCGGACACAAGAGATTATTTCGTATTATTGATTTTAAATATTCTAAAAAAGACGTTCAAGGCACTGTAGAGGCCATTGAATACGATCCCAACCGCTCAGCGCATATAGCTTTAGTTAAATACTCCGATGGTGACAAACTTTATACGATCGCTACCGAGGGACTAAAGGCAGGTTCTGTTATCGCTTCAGGTAAGGCCGCTGAGATCGAAATAGGAAACTCTATGGAGCTCAGAGGCATGCCTCTTGGTACAGAAGTATGCTGTATAGAACTGTATCCGGGACGCGGCGCTGTTATAGCACGCTCAGCAGGAAACTCTGCAGTTCTGGCTGCAAGAGACGGCGGTGAGGCACATCTTCGCATGCCAAGCGGTGAAGTTCGCCTCGTTAAGGAAGAATGTTTCGCAACAATTGGAAAGGTCGGAAATTCAGACCATGAAAAAGTTATACTTGGGAAAGCGGGTAGAAATAGAAACCTGGGACGAAGACCAAAATCACGTGCTGTTGTAAAGAACCCGGTCGACCACCCAATGGGTGGCGGTGAAGGTAAATCCAGCGGTGGTAGACATCCTGTTACTCCATGGGGAAAGATCACCAAGGGTCTTAAGACGAGGAAAAAGAAAAAGGCTTCAAGCAGCAAAATAGTTAAACGGAGGAAGTAAGAATATGTCTAGGTCAATAAAAAAAGGACCATTTGTAGATGAGAAACTGATGATCAAGATCCATAAAATGCAGGAAAGCGGATCGAAAAAACCTATTAAGACATGGTCGAGAAGGTCGGTAATTCTGCCAGAGTTCGTAGGTATGACATTTTCAGTTCATAATGGCAAAACTTTTCATTCAATTTTTGTTACGGAGAACATGGTTGGACATAAGCTCGGCGAGCTTGCACCCACACGTATTTTTCGTGGACACGGCGCGGCAACCAAAACTTCAAATGAAAAAACTTAAATAGTAAGCAGTAAGCAGTGAACAATAAAAAGTAAAAAAAGGAAATAGAGATGCTAGCGAAAGCTGAAGGAAAATATATAAGGATCCCGTCGAGTAAAGCTAGACTTGTATTGGAACTTATTAAAGGAAAGACAGTAGAAGAGGCAAACTTTATTCTTAGAGAAGTGAATAAGGGTGCATGCCAGCCTATTAAAAAGGTTCTTGGCTCTGCATTTGCAAATTTAAATGCGAACCGGCAGGATAAATTCCTCGAAAAAGAGGTTATTATTTCTAAGATAACTGCAGACGGCGGTCCCATGCTGCAGCGTTTTAGAGCCGCTACAAT
>JAQBAV010000027.1:0-5473 GCA_032126595.1 Candidatus Omnitrophota bacterium
TTATTTCATGATGCGTAAACGGAAACCCGAATTCAGACTGAAAAACACCCATCTTATTGAGAAGTATGTTTATAATGGTCTTTTGCAATTTTGCAAGACCCAGGCGGGAAGTTTGAACACCGTCACGGTTAGTTACATCAACTACGTATATCGTATTTTTACTCATTTCTCTCCTTTAAATGTTCTTTTAAAAACTTTAATTTCTATCGTGATTACACTATAACTTTTACCTGCTTAACATCGTTTATATTCTTTTCTTTTTTAAGTTTCGCAAGAATGTCCTTAGAAACTTCACTATCGATATTAAGTAAACTTATGGCTTCCTTGGTCTTCTTATCTCTTCCAAAACTCATTCCTGCAATATTTACGCCAGCCGTACCGAGGAGTGTTCCTATTTTTCCCACTACGCCCGGAACATCTTTATTGGTTATTACCAACATGTACCCATCTGGTATAGCTTCAACATAAAACTTATCTACTTTTACTATACGAGGCTCCTTATTGTCAAATAAAGTTCCCATAATAAAATGTTTTTTCTTGCCGGCATTTAGCTCTACATACATAAGGTTCGCAAAATCTTCGATCTTCGACGTCTTCTCCTCGATGATCCTTACGCCTCTTTCTTTAGCTATCATCGGAGCGTTAACATAATTGACATTCTCTTCAAGTATAGGAGAAAATACTCCCTTAATGAGGGCGCGTGTGATAACACTTACATCAAGATCTGCAAGACCGCCGATATATTTCACTTTTATAGATTTCAGAGGCTCCTCTATAAGCTGACTTTGTATGGAGCCTAAGCGTTCCGCAAGATTAGTGTAAGGTCTTATTGTTTCAATGAGCTCTGCTTCCATAGCCGGCATGTTAGCAGCATTCCTAAACCCAAGGCCTAAGAGAGCATCCTTAACCGTGTTGGCCATGTCTATTGCTACATTTATCTGCGCCTCTTTTGTTGCTGCTCCAAGGTGCGGGGTCGTAATAACGTTATCCAGCTTTATAAGAGGACTGTCCACGGGAGGCTTAGCCTTTGTCTCATAAACATCAAGCGCAGCCCCGGCTACCTTACCTGACTTTATTGCTTTAGCCATGGCATTTTCATCGATAATGCCGCCTCTTGCAGCATTAACTATACGCACTCCTTTTTTCATCATCTTGAAGGCTCTCTCATCTATAAGATGTTTGGTTTCTTCCGTAAGCGGCGTATGTATGGTTATAAAATCTGATCTTTTAAAGATATCATCGATCTCGACCGGCTCCACATTTAGGGTTTTGGCTCTTTCTTCTGATAGAAACGGATCGAAGGCTATAACTTTCATTTCAAAACTAAGCGCTCTTTTGGCAAACTCTGCACCTATACGTCCAAGCCCTATCACACCAAGCGTTTTACCGTATAATTCGACCCCTTTAAATGACTTTCTGTCCCACTTCCCATCTTTTATTGATTTATGTGCCTGTGGTATATTACGGCTCATTGCCATCATAAGACCAAATGCATGTTCTGCTGTAGAAATAGTATTGCCGGCGGGTGCATTCATTACAACAATACCTTTTTTGCTGGCAGCATTTATGTCTACGTTATCAAGACCAACACCGGCTCTGCCAATAACTTTTAATTTATCTGATGCTTCAATGATCTTCTTTGTAACCGTAGTGTCGCTTCTTACGATGAGGGCATCATAACCCTTGATCTTCCTTACAAGCTGCGCTTCAGATAATTTTTCTACCTCATCAACTTTAAATTCTTTTTGATCTTTTAATATTTTGACCCCTTCTTTCGCCAGGGGATCGCTTATCAGGATTTTAAAAGCCATATTGTGTGTCCTTCTTATACTACTTGAGTAGCTCTTGTGCTTTAGCTACTCCCCTACCAAGTTCAATATTAAAGCCTAACTGACTTAAGCCCATTTCTATTCCTGCAAGGGCTGCTATTGTGTCGTATGCATCCATGTACCCGAGATGAGCAACTCTGAAGATCTTGCCTTTAAAATCTCCCTGACCGCCTGCTATTGTAATCCCTTGTTCATCTCTCATCTTTTTAATAAACGCTAGACCATCCACTCCTTCAGGGATCCGTACAGAAGTAACAGCGTTGGATGGACTTTTAGCAAAAATTTCAAGCCCCATAGCTTTAACCGCTTCCCTTGTAGCATTGGCTAGTTTTGCATGTCTCCGGAGCGTGTTGTCAATGCCCTCTTCCAGCATCATATCTAGAACACTATCAAGCCCCATAATAAGCGAAATAGCCGGTGTCCATGGGGTGTCATCTTTATCGTGAGCCTTTAGGGCGGCTTTTACACTAAAGTAATATTTTGGAAGAAGCGAACTGTCAGCTAGTTTTGCAGCCTTGGGGCTTACCGTCATAAACCCAAGTCCCGGAGGAAGCATAAGCCCTTTTTGAGAGCCACTAACTACAATATCAACCCCCCACTCATCCGGTTTAATTTCATCAGCGCTTAATCCGCTAATTGCGTCGACCACTAAAATAGCATCAGTTTTAGAAACTATCCGGCCTATCGCCTTAATATCGTTAACTACTCCGGTTGAAGTTTCACAAAGAGTAGAATACACCGCCTTTACATCAGGATTAACCCTTAATAGCGTCTCTACCTTTTTTGGATCTAGAGCCTCTCCCCAAATTACATCATAGTTGATAGTCTGGACTCCATAGGCTTCGCATATTTCAGCAAAACGTTCTCCGAATTTACCTCCCCTGACAACAATAGCCTTGTCGCCTTTTGAGAGAAAATTAACAACGGAAGACTCCATAGCTCCGGAACCACTGGATGCTAAAATAAGCACTGGGTTTTTCGTGCAGAAAACTTTTTTCAGCTTAACATTTATATCTTTAAGAACCGCCTTAAACTGAGGTGTTCTGTGATGAATAACAGCGTTAGCCATTCTTAATAGAACTTTCTCAGGAACAGGCGTAGGCCCGGGTGACATTAATCTAGTTTTGTTCATTCTTCTTTCCAGTCCGCTCTTCTAGTTTTCAAACTAGATATTTTCAATAACCTTATCAACTATTCCATATTTTAAGGCTTCCTCACTGCTCATAAAGTAGTCCCTATCTGTATCGGCTTTTACTTTTTCGGCTGTTTGCCCTGTGTGTTTGACTAAAACGTTTTCCAGTTTTTCTTTAAGTCTTGATATCTCTTTCGCATGGATGTTTATGTCAGAGGCTGTTCCCTGCATGCCTCCCCATGGCTGATGAAGCATTATCCTTGAATGTGGAAGAGAGAATCTTTTACCCTTGGCTCCTGCGGCCAGCAATACAGCCGCCATGCTTGCAGCCTGCCCCACACAGTATGTGTTTACATCAGGTTTAACGAACTGCATAGTATCATAAATAGCAAGACCGCTTGTAACTTCACCTCCGGGAGAATTTATATATACGTTGATATCCTTTTTGGGATCTTCCATCTGTAAGAATAATAACTGCGCAATAACAACGTTGGCAACCTGATTATCTATGGCTGATCCAATAAAGATGATCCTATCCTTTAATAGCCTCGAATAAATATCGTAAGCCCTTTCTCCTCTGCCATCGCTTTCTACAACCATTGGTATTACGCTCATAAAATTCTCCTTTATTTTTAATGAATTTTACATGTCACAAGCATTACCTGCCGTGGTTTGCTTGCCCCGAAGCTAAACAAAGTTTATGGTTCGGGGTGACTTTGCGACTTTATTTAGTCGTTATAGTTGCTTCTTCCAAAAGTAGTTCTAAAGTTTTATCTTCCCTCAGCTGCTCTTTTAATCCGCCTATAAGATCATTTTCTGTATAGTATTTTTTAACATTCTCGAATGGCTGACTGTATGCCTTGGCCTGCTCTTCCAGCCATCTATCAACTTCCTCATCGGAAATTGTTACTTCTTCCTGTTTAGCTATCTCATCAAGAATAAAATATATGCTTACTTTGTTCTCTGCCTCAGGAAGTAGTTTTTCTTTAAGACTATCTTTCTGAGAATCAATAATATCTTTACTTATACCCTTGGTCGCTAATTCATTTTCAGCCTTTTCCATCAGAACCTGAAGCTGTTTTTTTACCATTGTCACGGGTACAGCAAATTTATGCCCTTTGAGAAGCTGTTCGAGTATCTGGTTTTTCATATTTACATCATTATTAATGGTCTTTCTCTCTAAAAGTTGGCTTTTTATCTCCTCTTTAAGAGTCTTCATATCATCTTTGCCGGCTTTTTTTGCCAGTTCATCATCAATTTCAGGAAATTTCTTCTCTTTTACTTCCTTAATCTCCACTTTGAACATTGCCTTCTTTCCGGCAAATTTTTTATCTGGATAATTTTCCGGAAGTGTTACTTCTATATCTTTTTTTTCGCCTTTATTCATACCGCAAAGCTCTTCCCCTAAACCAAGTAAGGAAGACTCTTTAACAGCTTCTATCCACATATTTTCACGTTTTTTGCTGATGGATTTCCCGTCAACGAATGCTTCAACATCACAGATGGCGAACTCTTTCTTTTTTACAGGGTGGTCTATATCAATAAACTCGGCATGCATGTTTTGCACGCGTTCAATGGTTTCATCGACTTCCCTATCTTCAACTTTAATTTTTTCGCTCGCAACCTTAAGTCCTTTATATTTTTTAGCTTTAATTTCAGGATATAGATCAACTGTTACCTTAAATGAAAGGCTCCCCTTCTCCTCAAGCACCAGGTCGGAAACTTCCGGATAACTGACAGGCGAGATATTGTGTTCGTCGAGAGCCCTCTGGTAAGCTATGGGAACTAACCTTCTTTTTACTTCGTCCCATACTGTATTCTTATGCTCTTTGAATACCATGTCTATCGGCGCTTTGCCTGGCCTAAAACCTGGAATCTTGGCGGTCTTTTTAATTTCTTTCAAAACCTCTTCCAGCATTTTATTTACCATCTCGGAAGGAAGGACTATATCTATCTGATTTGCGGTGCCGTCAAGCTTTTTTACTTTACTCTTCATTTTACTGTTCTTTCCTTTAATTTTAGAAATCTGATTCTATTAACCCGTAATTACCATCGCCTTTTTTAAATAAAACATTAGTCTTGCCTGTTTCAGAATTCTTAAACATGATAAAATCGTGCTCAAAAACTTCGATCTCCAGTTTCGCTTCTTCCGGGGACATGGGTTTATGGGCAAAGTTCTCCATTGGTGTTATATTCCCCTTGGCTCTTTTTCTGCGGAATACCGGCATTACAAACCTATCTATAACTCCTCTATTCCTTCTGGCTCCCATCTTATCCTTAAGCTTCCTGAGCTGTCTCTGTATGTTGTCGGAAGCGTTGTCTACAGACGTATAAATGTCTCCTGATGTTTCTTTTGCAACTAGTCTATTGCCCTTCATGTGCAGGATAACTTCTACATTCTTTCTTAGCTTTTCCTCTTCAAGTATTACTTCACATTCGTGTATATTACTATGAAGTCTTTCCAGTTTAGACATTCTCTTGTTAACGTATTCCTTCAAAGAATCGTCTAACC
>JAQBAV010000028.1:0-4202 GCA_032126595.1 Candidatus Omnitrophota bacterium
CTAGAAGCTTCACTGTTTCCAGATGTCCTCTTAAACTATGACAGTCAGAAATAACCTGGCTGACATGTTTTTTGTCCATCGCGTCGTTATAAAACTTCATGCCTTCAGGAAGAATGCTGTTAAAGATAACTCTACCGACTGTTGTTTCGATGATTTTGCCGTCAATACTAACTTCTATCTTGGCATGCTTATTAACAACTTCATTCTGGTAAGCCATGATAACTTCATCTGAACTAGCAAACTTCATACCCTCACCCTTGGAGCCAATTTTTATCTTTGTAAGATAATATGCACCAAGAACGATATCCTGTGACGGTGTAGCAATAGGCCTACCATTTGATGGAGAAAATATATTGTTCGTTGCGGTCATTAGTATCCTTGCTTCCATCTGAGCTTGCATAGAAAGAGGAACGTGAACAGCCATCTGGTCTCCATCAAAGTCAGCATTGAATGCCGCACAAACTAACGGATGTATACGTAAAGCCTTGCCCTCTACAAGCTTAGGTTGAAAAGCCTGTATACCTAGGCGGTGAAGCGTAGGAGCTCTATTGAGAAGTACCGGGTGATCTTTGATTACCTCATCGAGAATATCCCATACTTCCGGGTTCTCCTGCTGAACCATTTTCTTCGCGCTTTTAATCGTATGAACAAAACCTTTTTCTCTAAGCTTGCGGATAATGAAGGGCTGAAACAATTCGAGTGCCATTTCTTTTGGAAGACCGCATTCTGAAAGATTTAATTCCGGACCAATAACAATAACACTTCTTCCAGAATAGTCAACACGCTTACCAAGCAGGTTCTGCCTAAATCTACCCTGCTTACCCTTAAGCATATCTGCCAGAGATTTTAATGGCCTTCCTCCAGAACCAACAACTTCACGTCCGTGTCTGCCATTATCAAATAGAGCATCTACCGCTTCCTGGAGCATTCTTTTTTCATTACGGATAATAACTTCAGGCGCTTTAAGTTCAAGAAGTTTCTTAAGACGATTATTACGGTTAATAACTCTTCTATAAAGATCGTTAAGGTCACTGGTCGCAAACCTGCCGCCATCTAGCGGAACAAGAGGCCTTAAGTCAGGTGGTATAACCGGAACAACGTCAAGTATCATCCACTCTGGTTTATTGCCGCTCTTTCTTATGCCATCAACTATCTTTAGACGCTTCATAAGACGCTTCTTGGAGTTGATGTCTTTTTTCTCAGACATTTTAACTACGAGCTCCTTTGAAACCGCAACGAGATCAATGTTTTTCAAAAGCTCTCTAACGGCTTCAGCGCCCATCATTGCCTTAAATTTGTTGCCATATTTTTCCTGTGCTTCCAAATACTGATCTTCGGAAAGCATTTCCTGTACTTTAAGAGGAGTCTCGCCCGGATCTACAACTACGTACTGCTCATAATAAAGTACTCTCTCGAGGTCGCGTATCCTCATATCAAGAATATTTGACATTCTTGAAGGAATCGCCTTAAAGAACCAAACATGAGAAACTGGTGCTGCTAGCTTAATGCAGCCCATTCTTTCGCGCCTAACGCTTGACTTAATTACTTCAACGCCGCAGCGATCACAAACTATACCCTTATGTTTGATTCTCTTATATTTACCGCAGTTACATTCGTAATCCCTAGTGGGTCCAAAGATCCTTTCACAGAATAAACCATCTCTTTCAGGCTTAAGGGTTCTGTAGTTAATGGTCTCCGGCTTTTTCACCTCGAAAAGAGCGCTTTTGTTGCCAACCTTACGTGTAGCCCATTCTTTTATCTTCTCTGGCGAAGCTATCTGAACCCTTACACTGTCAAATTTATTTACTCTAGGCAACATATTGTTACACCTCAATTTTTTTATCTTTTACAGTCTGCTCTAAATGAACATCCAGCGCTAGGCTCTGCAATTCTTTTATTAAAACGTTAAATGATTCCGGAGTACTTGGCTGCATCATATTCTCGCCTTTAACAATTGCTTCATATATCTTTGTACGTCCGTTTACGTCATCACTTTTAACAGTTAATAATTCCTGAAGAGTGTATGCTGCTCCATATGCTTCGAGCGCCCACACTTCCATCTCTCCGAATCTCTGCCCGCCAAACTGAGCTTTACCACCCAGCGGCTGTTGTGTAACAAGCGAATAAGGACCAATGCTTCTTGCGTGCATTTTATCGTCTGCAAGGTGTGCAAGCTTCATCATATAGATATATCCAACAGTGACTTGTTGATCAAAAGACTTTCCTGTATATCCATCACGAACAGTTATTTTTCCGTTAACAGGGAGCTTAGCTTCCTTCATAATTTTTTCAATATCTTCTTCCCTGGCTCCGTCAAAAACAGCCGTAGTAAATTTCCTGCCCAGTACTTTTCCTGCCCATCCAAGCTGCGTTTCTAAAAGCTGTCCGATATTCATACGGCTAGGTACACCAAGCGGATTAAGAACTATATCAAGCGGAGTGCCATCCGGAAGATAAGGCATATCTTCCACCGGAAGAATCTTCGCTATAACACCTTTATTTCCGTGGCGACCCGCCATTTTGTCACCAGCCTGAAGTTTCTTCTTGCTGGCCACATATACTGTTATGCGTCGCAATACCCCTGCTGGAAGCTCATCACCGTGTTTTATACGGTCTAGGTCTCTTTCCATCTCTGTCATAGTCTGCTCTATCTGGCCCTGGATAGTTAGAATTATGTTATTCACCTTAGCCTGAAGCTTTTCATCGCCTTCGACACAGATGTCATCCAAGTCAGCTTTCTCAAACTTTGAAAGATCGCTTTCTTTTATCTTCTGTCCGGCTGTTATCAGAGTCTTGCCTGTTTCTTTATCTTCAAGGTTGCTTATAAGTTTAGCTCCAACAACTCTCTGGTGTATTCTCTCAGCCTTTCTTCCCTCAAGCTGTTCAAGAATAAGCTCATACCCTTCCTTTACTATCTTACGCTCTTTAGTATCTTGACGGCGCTGGTCCTTAGTTATGGTCTTGCTGGTTTTTCTTGAAAGTTCCCTAACATCAACAATTATCCCATCAACGCCCGAAGGAACCCTTAAGGAAACGTCTTTAACGTCGCCGGCTTTTTCTCCGAAAATTGCACGAAGAAGTTTCTCCTCGGGAGAGAGCTCGGTCTCTGATTTAGGAGCAACCTTGCCTACCAATATACTGCTGGGGGAAACCTCTGCACCAATGTTTATAATACCGTTTTCATCAAGGTCTTTCAGCGCCTCTTCGCCTACATTAGGTATATCACGTGTAATTTCTTCATTTCCAAGCCTTGTGTCTCTGGCTTCGGTCTCAAACTTGTGAATATGAACTGATGTAAAAGCGTCTCCCTTAAGAAGGTTTTCACTTATTAAAATAGCATCCTCAAAGTTGTATCCTCTCCAGGACATGAAACCTACAAGAACATTTCTTCCGAGAGCAAGTTCACCGTTCTCGGTAGATATGCCATCAGCGAGAACCTGTCCTTCTTTTACCTCTTCTCCCAGATTAACCCTTGGGCGCTGGTTTATGCTTGTTCTTGCGTTTGTCCTCTGGAACTTTTTAAGATGGTATCTTACGCCACCAGCAACTATTTCAGATGCATCTACTTTTGTAACCTTACCTTCTTTTTTCGCCATAATTACAGCGCCTGAGTCTTTTGCAGTACGATCTTCTAACCCAGTACCAACGATCGGCGCCTCTGGGTTAAGTAGCGGAACTGCCTGGCGTTGCATGTTAGAACCCATAAGAGCGCGGTTTGCGTCGTCGTGCTCCAGGAACGGAACAAGGCCTGCACACACACTAACGAGTTGCAGCGGCGAAACATCCATGTATTGTACTTCCTCCGGTTTTGCCAGGAAGAAATCATTCTTAAAACGGCAGAATATCTTTTCATTCTTAAATTTCCCGAAAGAATCAAGTTCTGAGTTTGCCTGGGCAATGATATAGTTATCTTCAACATCAGCAGAAAGATATTCAACCTCATCAAGAGCACGGCCTTTAACAACCTTTCGATATGGCGTAACCAGAAAGCCGAAATCATCTACGTCTGCATAAGTGCTTAACGAGTTGATAAGACCGATGTTTGGACCTTCAGGAGTTTCAATAGGGCAAAGACGGCCATAGTGTGAATAGTGCACGTCTCTTACCTCAAACCCTGCTCGCTCTCTGCTTAAACCGCCGGGGCCTAGAGCACTTAATCTTCTTAGGTGAGTAAGCTCTGCAAGCGGGTTGGTCTGGTCCAT
>JAQBAV010000029.1:0-3981 GCA_032126595.1 Candidatus Omnitrophota bacterium
GCCTTCGGAAGGCTGTTGGTTCATAAAAGAGAACAAAGAGCCTTGCAGGTCTTTATCTCGTACGACATCGTCATAAGAGAAAATAACTATTCCTTCTGGAGAAAGCTTTTTTAGGTCATCCAGTTCTTTCTTTAATACTTCCGGTTTATCTTTTAATAAATACGCTCCCACTCCTACATATACATTATCCTTAAGAAGAGAAGAATAAGTGTTAATATCAAATAGGCGGGTGTCGTCAGTGTAATTCATTGTAACTACGTAATCTATATCGCCATCGGCCAGCCAGCCGGTCCAGTCTTGCATATTTGTCTGATAAGACCGGTCTATAGATGGTATAACCGCACATGAGAGAATCATTTCAGGAGCGATCTCTTTAACCTTCTCGGAAATTAGTTTCACAAGGTAGGTGACCCGACCCCTTCTAAAGTCATCCCATTTCTGGAAATTTTCACGCTTTCCGTTCATTGTTTTAGGAGTAAGTCCGGTTTCTTTTTCAAAAGTAGAAGTATTCATCTTACCGTATCCATAGTCTATCCCGTGAGAAGCAAACCTAGATCCCGGGATAAATGGAACGGCGGAGGGGTAGCGTATATAATCTAGATGCACTCCGCTAAAGGAAGGATACTTTGTTATTATTTCCTCGATAATAGAAACTACGTATGCGCGAACCCTCCAGTCTCCCGGGTCGAGAAAAAGCTGGTTCTCGCGTATGTAATATTTATCTAATTTATCATTTTTTCCGTCTCTAAAAGAAGTTCTTCCGTGCTGATCTATGTTAAGGACGGAGGTGCCGTACTTTTTTAGGATGTTTGCTTCAGCGTTCGTCGAAATGCTCAGACAGTTAACCCATGCGTAAACCTTTATATTGGCTTCAGCTGTTTTTTCCAGCAGGGTTTTAATGCCGTCTTTTTTAGATTCTTTAGTGATTCTTTTGTAAGGCGAAGAGTCTGTTATATCGGAATCATAATATGCTGTATCGGCCCTGTAAATTTGAAGATAGATGTGATCTATTCCGGAGGCCTTACATGTTTCGATTAATTTATCAACGTCTGCCTCAGAAGACGTAACTTTCTCATCCGAAAAAGCGGTGATCCAGGCGCCCATTTTACCGGGAGTGTTTTCCGCGCATAGACCCAGGGGCAGGGCAAGCAAACCAATCAAAAATAAGGCTAATATTCTATTGAGCATGGTAATAATATAGTGGGTATCAGGTCAATAAGCAAGCCTTTTTGAAGCGCCAAAGCATCAAATAGCCGGTGACCTGGTGACTTGGTAACCGGTGACGCCCATGACGTATGACGATTATGGTCTTTGACTTGTTTGTATGGGTGAGGTATAGTAAAATGTAATCGAAATATACCACCAGAAAGGAACCGAAAGCGTGACCGAAACTAGCTTAAAAATACAATTGTTGGACAGAACAAATAATGCACTCGAAATCATATATGCAGCCTGCAGGCAGTGCTACTCACCTTCATCTGCCGCAGATATCTTTGGAAAAGCTGTCAAAGAGAGCGACAAGAGCGGGATAAACTCATTTATAAAGAAGATCATTGCTTCAGGGCACGAAAGCCCGCTGGAACACGTTAAGTTTACTTTTGCGGTCGAGGGAGTGTCCAGAGCCCTTACCCATCAACTCGTGAGACACAGACTAGCTTCTTATTCTCAGCAGAGCCAGAGATACGTGAAAGAGTCCAATTTCGCTTACATTATACCTCCGGTTTTTAAAAGCGATGAAAATCTTAAGTCTAAATTTGTCAGCATAATGGAGGACATCCAGAAAAGCTACAATGAATTCGTTGAACTTTTAAAGCAAAGAGGAACTGAAGGAGAAAGCGCCAACCAGGACGCAAGGTTTGTTCTTCCACAGGCGGCAGAAACAAAAATAGTTGTAACAATGAATGCGAGAGAATTAAAACACTTTTTCTACTATAGATGCTGCGCTCGCGCTCAATGGGAGATACAGGCGCTTGCCAATAGTATGCTTAATATATGCAAAAAGGAGCTTCCGGAAGTTTTTTCAGATTTTGGCGCTAAATGTGAAGAGCTAAAATATTGCCCGGAAGGGGAGCAGTTCTCTTGCGGCAGATATCCCTTAAAAAAAATAAGTCTTTAAACATGACTAGAATGCAAAAAATCGACGTAAAGAAAGAGATACCATCTGAAGGCCTGGTACACGACCGCGATAAAGGCCAATTAGGCATAAGGGCAGACCTAAAAGAGAAGATATCACATGTCCTGATTTCTTCTACCTACATCAAGAAAAGAATAAAAGATCTTTCCGCTGAAATAGTAAAAGACGCAAAACTTAATAAGGCGCATGAACTCCAGATAGTTATTGTTTTAAAAGGAGCTACAGCCTTTGCAAATGATCTGGCCCAGGAGATATTTAAACGCAAAGGTCCGGCAGTAAGGTTCAATTATATTAAGGCCTCTTCCTACGGGGAGGATTTATCTTCCTCAGGAACGGTAAGCATTTCCGGACAAATGCCTTATGTAAAGAATAAAAATCTATTAATAGTCGAAGATATCGTAGATACAGGCAAGACCCTGGCAGAGCTGAGAAAATATTTGATTAAAGAGCGAGGGGCTTCCTCTGTAAAGATATGCGCATTTTTAGATAAAAGAGCAAGAAGACTGCCTGGCCTCAAAAAGGATCTACATATTGATTATGTGGGCTTTAAAGTGCCCAATATTTTCGTTGCCGGATACGGCATAGATTGCGCGGAAGAATTCAGGGAATTACCCTATATAGTTGCTGTTAAAGAGGATTATTTCAAAGCAAAGAAAAAAAGGAAATAATAATGCCACCTATTCTTTTTAAAAACGCAAAAGTAGTTGATGTTATTGATAAGAAGATCGACAAAAGAGATGTTCTGGTGGTCGATGGGAAAATAGACCTATCTTCTGAAGCAGCAAAACCATACGAAGTGATCGATCTAGACGGGGCGTATCTTGCCCCGGGATTTATTGACGGACATATTCATATTGAGAGCAGCATGCTTACCCCGATAGAATTTGCAAAAGAGGCGGTAAAGTACGGCACGACATCTGTATTTGCAGATCCGCATGAAATTGCTAACGTTCTTGGCGTTCGCGGTGTAAAAATATTTCTTGAGCAGACTGAGCTATTGCCGTTTTCTATGTATATTGGAGCGCCATCCTGTGTGCCCGCCACCAGCATGGAAACTTCGGGGGGAGAAGTAACTCTGAGTGATATTAAAGCTCTACTAAAAGAAGAAAACGTTTATGGTCTGGCTGAGATGATGGATTTTCCTGATATTATTGCGGGCGCCGGAGACAAAAGAGAGCGGGTTAAAGCGGCGCTTGAAGCCGGCAAGGTGGTTGATGGACATGCTCCGGGTCTATCGGGAGACGCCCTTTCCTCGTATATCTCTAATGGCGAAAATGACGGACAGGTTCGTATAGGATCAGACCACGAATGTACTAATTTTGAAGAAGCGTTTGAAAAGTGGGAAAAGGGTATGTATATAATGCTCCGGTACGGATCAAGTGAAAAAGACCTCGAAAATATATTACCGGAAGTATGCAGGAAAGATATAAGGCTTGATAGATTCGGACTGGTTTCGGACGACCTGTCGGCTGAAGACCTGAGAGAAAGAGGGCACATAAACTATCTTATTGATATCGCAACAAGGATAATTGCGGCAAAGTTCGGGCTTACGGTTGAAGACGCAGGAATTGAAGCTGTATCTATGGCGACAATAAATCATGCAAAATATTTTAAAAAAGAAAATATAGGAAAAATAACACATGGCGCCACGGCTGACCTGGTGGTTTTTGATTCTTTCAAAAAGATAGAACCAAGTATCGTAATGACCAAAGGGAAAATAGTTGTGCGCGACAAGCAGTACGCGGGCCCCAAACCGGTATTTAATTACGCAATGTATGAACATCCCTTATGGTTAGCTGATAACTTTATCGAAAAGATAGTAATATCCTCAAAAAACCAATCGGAGC
>JAQBAV010000030.1:0-5863 GCA_032126595.1 Candidatus Omnitrophota bacterium
GCCAGTTCTCGTTAGGAGAAATCAGGGAAAATATGAGATTATAGCTGGAGAAAGACGTTTTAGGGCCGCGCAACAACTTCAATATGAAGAAATTCCTGCAATAGTCAAGGAAAACATAGGAGACGCCGCAAGTCTTGAAATATCAATAATTGAGAATATTCAGCGAGACGAGCTTAATCCCATAGAAGAGGCAAGCGCGTACAAGGAATTAATAGGAAAGTTTGAATATACTCTTGAAAAAGTAGGGCAAATGGTAGGAAAAGGAAAAACAACCATCTCGAACAGCCTGAGACTATTATCTCTTTCAGATGAAATAAAAAAGTACCTTGAACAGGGGGAAATAACGACAGGGCACGCAAAAGTACTTCTATCTATACAAAACGAAAGAAAAAGAGAAAGAATAACTAAAACCATCATGGAACACAGTCTTTCCGTGAGACAGACGGAAATAATCGCGAATGAAACAAAAGAAATGCGACGGAAGCCTAGAAAAGACAAAGATCCAGACGTCTCAAGGGTAGAGGAAGAGCTCCAGCACAAATTGGGAACAAAAGTAAATATTCATCAAGGCAAAAAAAGAGGAAGAATTGAAATACAGTTCTTCTCAAATGAAGATTTCGACAGGATCTTGAAAATTATACTCTCTTTCTAGCACAATGTAAGTAAGTGTTGACAATTAACTTAGAGTATTGTACTATATTCAAAACAGTTAACCTTTTAAATCGGTCCAGAGAGACCGGAAAAGGAGAGAAGATGAAGAATATTAGTACACACAGGCCTACTTGTCCAAAGAGACGGGGAGGCTTTTTTTGTGCCCAGACACTAAAAAAAGGAATATGATGAAGTTTAAAGTTAAATCAAAAGTGCTCGACAAAGAAGGAATAAAAAGGACCATACGACGGATTTCACATGAGATCGCGGAAAAAAATAAAGGCGTTGAAAATCTTGTCGTTATCGGGATTAAGTCAAGAGGGGCCTTTCTGGCAGAGAGGATAGTAAAAGACTTAAAGAGCATAGAAAAAAAAGACGTTCCCGTAGGGGCCCTGGATATCACTCTCTATAGAGACGATCTCACGGAGGTTTCCGAGCAACCCGTTCTACACGCAACAGAAATTGATTTCGATATAACAGGAAAAAAGATAATACTTGTAGACGATGTTCTTTTCACAGGGCGAACAGTCAGATGCGCCCTCGACGAACTTATAGACTTTGGAAGGCCCGCAAATATACAATTGGCAGTACTTATAGACCGGGGGCATAGAGAGCTTCCGATAAGGCCGGATTTTGTTGGGAAGAATGTTCCAACGGCTGTTACCGAATCGGTAGAAGTAAGGCTTAAAGAATCAGACAGCTCAGAAGAAGTGGTTGTCCTAAAAGAAGAGTAAGGAAAAAATGAAAAACGACAAAAAAACTAATTGGACAAAAAAGCATCTTCTAGGCATAGAGGATCTTTCTAAAGAAGAGATAGAGATTATTTTGGAACAAGCGGCCAGCTTTAAAGAGGTTTTAAAGAGGCCGATACCAAAGGTTCCGACCCTAAGAGGGAAAACTATAGTCAATCTTTTCTGCGAACCATCTACGCGAACCAGAGCATCTTTTGAATTAGCCGCAAAAAGATTAAGCGCTGACACATTAAGCATTGCAACAACTTCCTCCAGTTTTTTAAAGGGAGAGACTCTGAAAGATACGGCGCAAAACCTTGAGGCCATGAAGATCGACATGATAGTAATGAGACATTCATGCGCAGGAGCGCCGCTGTATCTAGCAAAGAACGTTAAGGCAGCGGTAATAAACGCAGGGGACGGGATGCACGAGCACCCCACTCAGGCACTTCTAGACGCTTTTACCATTAGAGAGAAACTTGGAAAGATCAAAGGTCTAAGGGTAAGCATTATTGGAGACATAGCCCACTCAAGGGTTGCCAGGAGTAATATATGGGCACTGACTAAAATGGGGGCTGAAGTAACAGTATGCGGCCCAAAAACAATGATGCCGGCTCAGGTAGAAAAAATGGGGGTCAAGGTAACATATAAACTAGAAGAAGCCTTACAAAAGGCAGACGTTCTCAACATACTTAGAATACAGCTAGAAAGACAGAAAACGCCAAACTTCCCCAGCATAAGAGAATACATAAAGACTTTCGGAATAAGAAGAGAAAAGCTAAAAAAATACGCAAAAAAAGACGTCCTTATAATGCACCCAGGGCCGATAAATAGAGGAGTGGAAATAAGCCATGACGTGGCGGACGGGGAATATTCTGTCATACTTGACCAGGTTACTAACGGAGTGGCGGTAAGGATGGCGGTACTATATCTTTTAAGTCAAAAGAAGTGATATGGAGGAGAAATCATAAAATCTACACAAAAAAGAAGATATAAACCCAAAAATAAAGAAAATATATAAAAAAATGGAGAGAAAATGTCAATATTGATAAAAAAAGGACGAGTTATAGACCCACGGCAAGGCCTGGATAAGGTGATGGACATACTAATAGAAGGGGGGAAAATAAGCAAGGTTGGCGCAGCGGGGAAAGCGAGCGCGGCAACCGTTATCGACGCCGGCGGAAAAATAGTTGCTCCAGGTTTTATTGATATGCACACTCACCTAAGAGAGCCTGGTAATGAGGATAAAGAAACCATTGAAACCGGCTTACGCGCAGCAATAGCCGGAGGGTTTACAACAGTATGCGCTATGCCAAACACAGAACCCTCTTGTGACAACCAGGCCCAGGCAAAATTCCTTACAGAAAAAGCAAAAATGCTACACTCCGCGAACCTCATCCCGGTTGGAACTATTACAAAGGGAAGACAAGGAAAAGAAATAACAGAAATGAGCGACTTAAAAGATGCGGGATGTCTGGCGGTTTCGGATGACGGCAGCTCTGTTGAAGACCCAGGATTAATGAGAAAGGCTCTTGAATATGCTTCCATGACGGACATGTTGGTTATATCGCATGCAGAAGACAAAAGCCTTGCCGGAGACGGCGTAATGCATGAGGGATACTGGTCAACAGTCCTAGGCCTCTCGCCTATACCTTCTAAGGCAGAAAGCACCATTGTTGAAAGGGACATACAACTTGCACAATTGGCTGGCGCCAGGATACATATTGCTCATGTGAGCGCGGCTGAAAGCGTAGAGATTATTCGCAGGGCGAAAAAGGAAGGCATCCCAGTGACGTGTGAGGCTGCCCCGCACCACTTCAGCCTTACGGATGAAGACGTAAAAACATACGACACGAGCATGAAAGTCAACCCGCCCCTAAGAAGTAAGGAAGACATAAAGGCAATAAAAAAAGGCCTGAAGGATGGGACCATAGACGTTATAGCTACGGATCACGCGCCGCACCTGGACAGCGAAAAAGATAAAGAATTTGATTATGCTCCTTTCGGGATGATTGGGTTAGAAACAGCTCTATCACTTTCAGTTATAAATCTGGTAGAGGAAGGATGTTTGGACTGGGAAGAACTAATTAGAAAACTGGCAACTAACCCCGCCATGATACTCAAGTATGACAGAGGGACTCTTCTAGAGGGGGCGGTAGCCGACGTTGTAATTATTGATCCCGACAAGGAATGGACGTATGAGAGGGAAAATATAATCTCAAAATCAGCAAACTCACCCTTTATCGGTAAGAAAATGAAAGGGTTTGTCGAAAGCGTGATCGTCGGAGGAAAAATCGTCAAACAAGAAGGGAAGATATTAGCGTAGAAAGGAATAATGGAGGAGATAAAATTCATAGCCACAAATGAACTTGGAAAGCTTGCAAAATGGGCGAGGATGCTGGGCTATGATACTGTTTATTGCAAGAAGACAGACCCGTCAGAAATAATAATAACCGCGTTAAGAGATGAACGAATCCTTCTCGCCAGAAGTTCCTCCTTGACAAAACACAGAGGCGTTAATATTATTAATATTACGCATGATCTCATAGAGGAGCAGGTAAACGAACTCGCCCAATCTTTAGGCCTGACTTTCAAGGAAGAAGATATTTTTCAGCGATGTATAGAATGCAACCATCCTTTAGAAAAAATAGAAAAATCAGAAGCAAAAGGAAAAGTTCCCGAACGTGTATATGAGACAAACGATGAGTTTAAAATATGCGAGGGGTGCAGGAAGCTGTTTTGGAAAGGAACACACTGGAAAATGGTAAAGGAGTTCTTGCAAAGGGTCAGTAGTGAAAAAAAATAAAAAGAAAATAGATGATTATAAAATTATAGCAAATATAAAGATCGCGCCAGACTACTATGAGATAGAGTTAGCAGCTATAGAACTTTCAAAAAAATTTAACCCGGGACAATTTGTTCAGGTACAAGTTCAAGAAAATACGACAGATCCATTCTTAAGAATACCCTTGGCGATACACGCAACATCCTCCAAGGGAATAAAACTTTTATATAAAGCTGTCGGGCGAGGAACGGAGATCTTAAGCCAGAAAGAGAAGGGGGGCAGCGTTAATTTGCTCGGTCCTCTCGGTAATGGTTTTACGACCGATCAAGTAATAAAAAACAAAAAAGCTGTAGCATTTATTGTTGGAGGAGGACACGGAATTGCGCCGCTCTATTCTCTAGCACAATTCTTGAGACAAAATAAAATACCGGTAGAGAGTTTTGTGGGAGCAGGGTCTTGCGAAGAGATCCTATGCGAAACAAATCTTAAGAAGTGCGGAGTAGAAGTATGTCTTGCTACTGAAAACGGAACAAAAGGACACAGGGGATTTGTAACAGAACTTTTAGAAAAAAGTATCAAGAATAATAAAGAAAAGGAAATAACAGTTTTTGCATGTGGCCCAAGGCCCATGCTTAAAGAAGTTGTAAGGATATGCAAAAAAGAAAACGTCCCCGCGCAAGTGTCTCTGGATGCCTATATGGCATGCGGGATAGGGGCGTGCAAAGGGTGCGCAATTGCAACTAAAGAAGGATATAAGCTTGTTTGTAAAGACGGGCCTATTTTTGATGCACAAGAAATAGATTGGGAAAATGAATCTTAAAATAACAATTGGGAAAACAATTTTTAATAACCCCATATGGGTAGCCTCCGGGACTTTTGGGTGGGGGGAAGAATTTGAGGATCTGGTAACCCTTAAGGACGTTGGGGCTATAGTCGCAAAGACCGTTACTTTGAAGCCTAGAATAGGGAACCCTCCACCGCGTGTTGTAGAAACCGCATCAGGCCTTCTTAATTCGATCGGGCTTGAGAACGCGGGGATAAAGGACTTTAAGAAAAACGCGTTTCCTTTTCTCAAAAAAACAAAAACACGATTTATAGTAAGCATTGCCGGGGAAAGTGAAGAAGAATTTACGGATTTGGTAGAAGAGCTCAAAGGTCAATATGAGCCCGACGGGATCGAATTAAATCTTTCATGCCCAAATGTTCTGCACAAAGGAACAAAATATACACTGATTGCGCAAGACCCGGCGGCAGTTAAAAAAATAGTGAAAGCTGTACGAAGAAAAACCAATGCACTCGTTATTGCAAAACTTACTCCGAATGTTACGGATGTTGCAGAAATAGCAATGGCAGCGGAGAGTGAGGGAATAGACGCAATCAGTTTGGTTAATACATATTCCGGGATGGCCGTAGATGCCTATGAAATGAAACCTCTTTTAGGAAATATTGTTGGGGGGTTAAGCGGACCGGCAATAAAACCGCTCGCCCTAAAAGCCGTAAGGGATGTTTATAAGAAAGTAAAAATCCCTGTCATCGGGATGGGAGGGATAATCTCAGGCGTAGATGTTGCCGAATTTATGTTGTGTGGAGCATCGGCTGTTCAAGTTGGGACAGCCAACCTGGTAAACCCTTCGGTGTACACAAAAATATCTAAGGAATTTAAAGAATACCTGAAAAAGAAAAACATAAAAGAAGC
>JAQBAV010000031.1:0-4961 GCA_032126595.1 Candidatus Omnitrophota bacterium
TTTGTGCGCGAAGGTGTTTTTATAAACAAAAATGACGGGCTTGATATTGCTTTAGCCCGGCTCAGGCATAGAAAACAGCCTATGGGCATAGTTGTGGATGAAAAAAATAAAGCGGTTGGAATAATAACGATTGAAGATATTTTAGAAGAAATTGTTGGTGAAATAGAAGATAGAGGGTGATCAATTATGGCATTAATTTATGTAATTCCCGTAATAGTAATTATTTTGGTTTCCGCGCTAATAGTAAAAATTGCATCGGTAGCACTTAGCCTTACCGGAATGGATGAAAAAAGGGCATTTTTTCAGGCTCTATCGGCCTTTACCGGTACCGGTTTTACTACAGCTGATTCCGAACATGTAGTTAAATATTACACGCGTCGCAAGATAATAATGACTCTTATGATCCTGGGTAACGCGGGGCTGGTATCCGTTATCACAACCCTTACTTTATCCTTTAAAAGTACGGCCGGCATTACTCCTATCTTACTTAACGTCACCCTTATACTCTTTGCTATCCTGCTTTTGATTAAAGTCTCGTCCAATAAGGGAATAACACGTAAACTTACAAAAAAAATACAAGAAAAATTGATAAGAAGCGCACGTTTTACCAGGCGTCCCGTTGCTGAGATATTAAGGTTGGCCGAGGGGTACGGGATAGCTGAAGTTACGCTAAAAGAAACCTGTTCAGATCTGGATAAAACCCTTGTAGAGTCTTCGTTCAGACAGAATGACATACTAATACTCGCCATAGAAAGAGGCAGAACGGTTATTCCGACTCCCCATGCATCGGATAAGTTGTTGTTTGATGATACTTTGATCTGTTACGGGAAGTTAGATAATATTGAAAAAATTACCAAAGAAGTTCAGGGAAAATGATACCTGGTAGTTGGTTGTTTGTAGTTAGAGTTGGTTGCTTGAAGTTAGTAGCTAGGAGGGGTTAATGAAAAAGTTGGTATCTGTTGCAGCAGTAGTTCTTATTATGAGTTTTTTAGCCGGATGCGGTGAAACCGTGCACGGCATGGTAAAGGACACTAAGCGTATTGGCGGAGGAGTTCGCCAGGTATTTGTGAGAGACTGATACAAGGAAAGGATCCCCTTTGATTCTTGTACAAGCCGGACTAATATTTATGTTCGGCTTGTTTGCATTTGGGCGAATTTTTACCCCAATTTGTAGTCTTAAAAATTTGCTTTTGACTAATTTTATGGTATACTATTAGTAGATAGGAAAGTTAGCTTTGATGCGCACCGTTTGACATTAAGGGCAAAGCATTCGAAAGGATGTGACGCAAAACTAAAGGGCCTAATCCTACGGGGATGGTCGCCAGTTGCCGCTTTGCGCGAGCGTAAGATCGCGCAAGCAGGAAATTTACAGGGCCGCTCATGAAAATGGGCGGTCTTTTTTTAGAGATAAAAAAGTTAGATAGATATGTATTGTAAATAATTTAGATTGTGATAAACTATATTACTGGAGGAGAAGATCTTTAGAAGTAACTAATAAAAGGCAAACTGCTCGAAAGAGTAGGGCGCAAAACTACAGGGCCTAAAGCGTTTTAGCAAAGGTTGCCAGCTGCCGTTTTAGCGTTAACGTAAAACAGCATTGAAGCCCGCTTTATTTTTATAAAGCGGGCTTTTTTTATGCACACGTAATTGGATATTTAGGAAGTTCTGTTTTAAGAAGTTTACGGTCTAAAGAAAGTCTTATCAACTTGTAATCCTTAGCAATCCGGCGATTCGAATGCTTTCTATTAACATAAAACCATGGATTTTAACTTCAGCACATATTTTGCGCCAATAATAAACATATTCTGGTGAGATATCTATTGAATAATGCTCGGTTATAGATATAATACTAGAAATAATGTATTCCCCCACCAAAGAAAAGGAGTTATTATGCCAAGCAGGAAAGATATACATAAAGTTCTTATAATCGGTTCCGGGCCGATAATTATAGGACAAGCGTGTGAATTTGATTATTCCGGTACGCAAGCGTGTAAGGCTTTGAAAGAAGAAGGGTACGAAGTAGTATTGGTTAACTCTAATCCCGCAACCATTATGACGGATCCCGGTACTGCCGACAAAACATATATAGAACCGCTTACAGCAGAAACAATAGAAAAAATTATTGAGATCGAAAGGCCCGATGCGCTTCTGCCTAACCTGGGAGGGCAGACAGCCCTTAACCTTTCATCAACACTTTTTAAAGAAGGTGTTCTTGAAAAGTATAACGTTGAAGTTATCGGCATAAAAACCGATGCTATCGAGCGAGGTGAAGATAGAATTGCTTTTAAGGAAACTATGGATAAGATAGGCGTATCTATGGCAAAATCTGATCCATGCCACTCGGTAGAGGAAGCTGAAAAAATAGCCGAACGCCTTGGATACCCCGTAGTCTTAAGACCCGCATATACGATGGGCGGTACCGGCGGCGGAATTGCGTATAATATTGAAGAACTTCGAACAATAGTAGCTCGCGGTTTATCGGTGAGCCTTGTACATCAGGTACTTGTCGAGGAATCTGTACTAGGCTGGGAGGAACTTGAACTTGAAGTTGTAAGAGATGATAAGAACCAGAAAATTACAGTCTGTTTCATTGAAAACATTGACCCTATGGGCGTTCATACGGGAGATAGCTTTTGCTCGGCTCCCATGCTTACAGTGCCCCAAGCTCTTCAGGATAAACTTCAGGATATATCATACAAGATAGTTGACGCGATCGGAGTTATAGGAGGGACTAATGTTCAGTTCGCACATAATCCCGAGGATGGAAGATTAGTTGTCATCGAGATAAATCCGAGAACATCCCGCTCTAGCGCTCTTGCCTCAAAAGCTACGGGTTTTCCTATAGCTCGTATATCAACAAAGCTTGCTGCAGGCCTTACTATGGACGAAATGCCTTATTGGAAAGAAGGCACGCTTGAAAAGTATAAGCCTAGCGGCGACTATGTAGTAATAAAATTCGCAAGATGGGCTTTTGAGAAGTTTCCACAAGCTAAAGATATTCTTGGAACCCAAATGAAGGCTGTCGGCGAAGTTATGAGTATAGCGAAAACTTTTAAAGAATCTTTTCAAAAGTCAATTCGCTCTCTCGAAATAAAACGTTACGGTCTAGGCGGAGCAAAAAACTTTAAGTCTCTTTCGGCAGATGCTCTTAAAGAGAAATTAGCTTTTCCTACAAGTGAGAGAGTGTTCCTTTTATATGAGGCGCTTCGTAAAGGTGTGACTGTAGAGGAGCTCCATAATATTACAAAGATAGGTCGCTGGTTCCTTAATGAAATGAAAGAACTTGTGGATTTTGAAGAAGAGATAACTTCCGAAACATGGGATTCTCTTTCTCCGGAAAAGCTTAAGAAAGCTAAAGTCTGGGGTTTCTCGGACAAATATCTTGCAGGCTTGTTCAGCGTTAAAGAAAATGAAGTAAGAAAGAAGCGTATTTCTCTCGGAATAACAGCAAAATTTGAACGAGTACCCGTAAGCGGTGTAGAAAACGCTGCTTATTATTATTCGACATATGACGGTACAGATGAAGTTCCCGTATCAAAGAATAAAAAAATGATGATACTTGGAGGCGGTCCAAACCGCATAGGGCAGGGTATCGAATTTGATTATACATGCGTTCATGCCGCTTTTGCTCTCAGAGACAAGGGGTATGAGTCTATAATGGTAAACTGTAACCCTGAGACTGTTTCAACAGACTATGACACCTCGAATAAGCTTTATTTTGAACCGTTAACAGTTGAAGATGTTATGGCAATATATGAGAAGGAAAGACCCGAAGGCGTTATTGTTCAGTTTGGCGGACAAACCCCTCTTAATATCGCAATGGAACTTAAGGAAAACGGTGTGCCGATATTGGGAACGTCTCCTGAAAGCATAAACCTGGCAGAGGACCGTGAACGCTTCCGTGAGAGAATGATAAAACTTAATATACCTCAGCCGGAAAGCGGTATAGCCAGGGCTTTAGAAGAAGCTTTGGTACTTGCAGAAAAAATAGGTTATCCGCTTATGGTTAGACCTTCTTATGTTCTTGGCGGTAGAGGCATGGAAATACTCTACGACGAAGAAATGTTGGTCAAATACGCCAAAGAGGCTATTGATGTGAGTCCCGAGCATCCTATGCTAATAGACAGATTCCTTGAGCAGGCTGTTGAGGTCGAGGTCGATGCGGTCAGCGACGGGGAGGATACTTTTGTAGCAGCTGTTATGGAGCATATAGAACCTGCTGGAGTTCACTCGGGAGACTCTGCCTGCGCGATTCCTACGAGAACTATTAGCAAAAAGCATCTTGAGGAAATAGAAAAATACACAAAGGCCATCGGAAAAGACTTAAAAGTTGTGGGGCTGATGAATATTCAATACGCTATATGCAATGACGTAGTGTATATACTTGAAGCCAATCCTCGCGCTTCAAGGACAGTACCGGTAGTGTCAAAAATAACTAATACATCGATTGCAAGAATAGCAACAGAAGTAATGTTAGGGAAAAAAGTTAAGGATTGTACTGAACTTCGTAAAATAAAGATACCTTATGTAGGTGTTAAGGAAGCTATGTTCCCATTCAATATGTTTCCGGAAGTCGATCCTTTGCTTGGTCCGGAAATGAGAGCTACGGGTGAAGTTATGGGAATCGCTGATACGTTTGGAGCGGCCTTTTACAGAGCACAGGAGGCTGCAGGAGCTAAATTGCCTCTTAAGGGTAACGTTCTTATAACAGTGGCTAACAAAGATAAAAAAGATGTAATACCTGTTGCTAAGAGGCTGAGAAAGCTTGGGTTCGGAATTCTATCAACCGATGGAACGGGGGAGTTCTTAAAGCTTCACGGAATAGAAAACACTCAAGTAACGAAGCTGCACGAAGGTAGACCTAATCTAGCAGATTCTATAAAGAATGGTGAAATAAATCTTGTTATCAATACTCCTATCGGTAAAGCAAGTATGTATGATGATAGCTATATAAGAAGAAT
>JAQBAV010000032.1:0-5302 GCA_032126595.1 Candidatus Omnitrophota bacterium
TATAACCCCAGTTTTAAGGGAAGAGCTCCTGAGCCCAGGGAAGCCAACCTTCAAGAGCTTATTAAGGGGGTTAAAAAGGGTAAATATAATCTCGGCATAGCTACTGATGGAGATTCAGACCGCGTGGCCATAGTTGATGAAAAAGGCGATGTCTTGTCAGGACATAAGCTTATGGCATTACTTTTAATGCATCTTGTGGAAAACAGAAAGATGACTGGAGGGGTAGTTCAGACAATATGCGGAACAGGTCTAATAGATAAAATGGCCAAGGAGTACGGTATAAAGTCATATGAAACTCCCGTAGGCTTTAAGTTTATTTGCGACATAATGGTAAAGAAAGACATTATGATAGCGGGAGAGGAAACGGGCGGGATAGGCTTCAAGCATTACGTTCCCGAGAGAGACGGATTCTTGTCAGCTCTTCTGATTATTGAACTCATGCTAGCGGAAAAAAAGACTCTTAGTCAAATAGAAAAAGGTGTCGATAAAAAATACGGCAATTTTGTATACGGCAGGAAAGATGTTAAATTTTCTGAAGCTAAAAGGAAACAATTGCTGCAGGGTCTTAAAAAATACCCATTAAAAGAAATTCTTGGCAAAAAGGTTGTAGATACGAAAGATTATGATGGAAGCAAGTTTGTGTGTGAGGATGGAAGCTGGCTTCTTTTAAGACTTTCCGGTACAGAGCCAAAGCTTAGAATATATTGCGAAGCCCATTCACATGCCAAATCTTTAAAATATCTGGAGTTCGGCGAAAAATATGCTTCAAAATTAATGTAAGGGAGACATAATTTACAGAGCTTTAGCGAGGTAAGTTATATGGTCGGATTTATCCCGGGCTAGGAGAGAGATCTCTAAGGGGACACTTAGTTTTACGGGAATGACGATAATAAAAAGCGAAATATTAAACTATGGATAGACTTAAAAAAATAAGAAATTTTTGCATCATTGCTCACATTGATCACGGTAAATCTACGCTTGCCGACAGGATGATCCAGATGACCAATTCTGTCAGCGTGAGAGATTTTCACGACCAGTTTTTAGACAGTATGGACCTGGAGCGGGAGAGAGGAATCACCATAAAGTCCAGTGCGGTAAAGATCAAATATATAGCGAAAGATAAGAGCACATATTCTCTGAACCTTATTGATACTCCCGGTCATGTAGACTTTACTTACGAGGTTTCAAAAACTATTGCCGCATGTGAAGGAGCGCTTCTATTGGTAGATGCGGCGCAGGGCGTGGAGGCTCAAACCATTGCAAACCTTTATCTGGCCATGGAACACGATCTTAAGATAATTCCCATAATCAATAAGATAGACCTTAAAACTGCCCGAATAGACGAGGTAAAAAGTCAGATGAGAGAAATCCTGGGTGTTGAGGATGACGAGATACTAATGGCTAGCGCAAAAGAAGGCCTGGGTGTGCAGGAAATATTGGAGGCAATTATAGAAAGAGTTCCTCCGCCCGCCGGCGAAGAAACCGATCCCCTCCAGGCACTTATATTTGATTCATCGTTCGATGTCTACAGGGGCGTAATTACTTATGTAAGAGTTATGAACGGCATTATTAAACCCCGCATGAATGTTATAATGATGAACAAGGGCTATGAATATGAGGTAAAAGAGGTGGGCATATTTTCCCCTAAAGAAACTGTCGTCGAAAGTCTCAGTTGCGGGGAAGTAGGATATATTGTTTGCAACATCAAAGATGCAAGTGAAGTGGTAGTTGGTGACACGGTTACCTCAGCCAGTAACCCCGCAAAAACCCCCTTGCCCGGATATAAACAAGTTAAGCCCATGGTGTTTAGCGGCATATATCCCGTAAGCAACGAAGACTATGAGGAGCTAAAAAGCGCAATAGAAAAAATGAGATTGTCCGACCCATCTTTTGTTTATGATCCCGAAACTTCTGCCGCGTTAGGCATGGGGTTTAGATGCGGATTCCTTGGACTTCTTCATATGGAGATAATTCAGGAACGTCTCGAACGAGAATTTAATTTAGATCTAATTCTTACAACTCCAAGCGTAAATTATAGAGTGAAGGTTGAGCATGGAGATTTGTTTAATTGCGATAATCCGACAAAATTCCCGGAGAGAGGATCTATTGAATATGTTGAGGAGCCATTTGTAAGATGCTTTATACTTTCCCCATCAAATGCTATTGGTACGATAATGAAGATCTGTGATGACAAGAGAGGGGAGTTTGTAAGCACAAAATACCTTGATCCTAAAAAGGCGCAGCTTACATATAATCTTCCATTATCAGAAATTGTTATAGATTTCTACGACAAGATTAAATCATCGACTCAAGGGTACGGCTCTTTAGATTACGAGGTTGTAGGTTATAAAAAGTCAAATATCGTAAAACTTGAGATATTGATAAATGGAGTGCCTTGTGATGCGCTTTCAACTCTTGTACACAGAGATAAGGCCAGAGACAAAGGGAAAGATCTTGCAGCTAGACTAAAAGAAAGTATCCCAAAGCATTTATTTAAGATAGCCGTGCAGGCATCCGTAGGAGGAGACGTTATCGCCAGGGAAACGATAACGGCTATGAAGAAAAACGTTACGGGAAAGTGTTACGGAGGAGACATTACAAGAAAAAGAAAGTTGTGGGATAAGCAGAAAAAAGGTAAACAAAAAATGCGAAGGATAGGAAATGTTGATGTGCCGAAAGAGGCATTTTTAAAGGCGATGCGGGTTTCGTAAATTTAACCGAAAGGATATGATGTTTAGAAAAGATTGGACATATTGGTGGGAAGAATGGATAAAACCCATTTTAATAGCGGCAATTTTAGCGCTAATTATAAGAACGTTTGTTATTCAGCCCTTTAAGATACCCTCAACGTCTATGGTGCCGACGCTTAAGGTGGGAGACAGAATATTTGTAAGTAAATTTATTTACGGGGCAAAAATACCTTTTACAAATCTCAAACTTCCCGCGGTGAGAGGTCCGGAGCTTGGAGATATAGTTGTGTTCAAATCTCCGGTTGAGAAGAAAAAATATCTTGTAAAAAGATTTATCGCCTCCGGCGGCGATACCGTTGAGATAATTGATGCAGACGTATATGTTAACGGCAAAAAAGTTGATGTAGCGCCTATAGACAGATTTGATTACTTTAATAGAGGGGAATGGGGTTCCGAGAATCAGGTAATCAAAGTTCCCGAAGACTCTTTTTATGTTTTAGGAGACAATAGCGCTAACTCCATGGACTCAAGGTATTGGGGATTTGTTCCGGAAAAAAATCTGGTCGGAGGAGCGTTTGTTATATATTGGCCGATAAAAAGAATGAAACTAATAGAGAACGGGAAACAATAGTACATTGTGAAATGTGGAATGAGTCCTAGGCTTTACGCCGCAGGATATAGATAGTAGACGTAATAAGTTCATGGTTGGTAGTTCATGGTTCATGGAAAGATCTACGAACTCCGAACCCTGAACAAAAAACTTTTAACATATTATTTAATCAGGAGCTTCTAGATGAACTGGTCTAATCGAGTAACAATTTTAAGAATATTGCTTGTCCCGGCATTTATTGCAGCGGTAATGTATTATAGACTTAATGTTGCTTTATGTATATTTATTGTTGCATGTATTACAGATGCGCTTGATGGATATTTGGCACGGAAGCGAAATGAAAAAACTGATATTGGCGCAATTTTAGACCCTATTGCGGACAAACTTCTTCTTGTTAGTGCTTTTATTAGTTTTAGTATGGTATCAGGACTCCCTTCATATATAAAAATGCCTTTGTATGTTCCAATAGTTATCATAAGCCGTGATGCGCTTATTTTGGGCGGAGCTGTGGTAATATTTCTTATAAAGGGTGACCTCAAGGTCAAACCGAGTGTTTCCGGAAAGATAACTACTTTTTTTCAAATGATAACTGTTATTGCTCTTTTGCTACGCTTTGTATATTCAAGCTGGTTATGGAATATAACGGTTGTATTAACTATAATCTCAGGAATAGATTATTTAAGAATGGGAGCCAGGCAGATCAATGAAAAACACTAATGATATTCCCACAATTTGTATTGTGGGCCGTCCCAATGTAGGCAAGTCCTCACTTTTTAATCGCTTGATAGGCTCCAGGAGGGCCGTTGTTGTTGAGCAGTCCGGAACTACACGTGACAGGTTTGAAGTTGTCGCTCCTATAAAGAATTTCACATTTAAGGTGGTTGATACCGGCGGGTATGTTTCCGAAGACTCCGATGCCTTATCCGGGCAGGTTAAAGAACAGATATACGAGGCTATGGAAGAAGCCGAACTTCTTGTTATGGTTGTAGATACTATTGCGGGTATTTCGCCTGCCGATGAACAGGTGGCGGCGATTCTCAGAAAAGTGTCAAAACCGGTTCTTGTTGTCGCAAATAAAACTGATAACATAAAATTAGAAGATGATGCTGCTGAATTTTTTCGCTTAGGTTTTGGAGAGCCTATATCTGTTTCGTGTGCGCATGGAAGAGGTATGAGGCGGATTAGAGATAAGATAGTCGGTCAGTTTGAGAACCTAAAAGAGCATGAAGAAGGAAAAAAATATCTAAAAATAGCGATAGTGGGACGGCCCAACGTTGGGAAGTCTTCCTATGTTAATAACATATTAAACCGTAAAAGAGTTATAGTCAGCGATGTTCCGGGTACAACAAGAGATTCTATTGATACTCATTTTCGTTTTCAAGATGAGGATTATATACTTATAGATACGGCTGGAATACGTCACAGGCGTAAGGTAAAAGAGGCAGTAGACGTTTACAGTATAATGCGTTCAAAGGAGTCTATCAAACGAGCAGATGTTGCAGTGCTTATAGTTGATGCTGCTGATGGTATGACACGGGACGATACGGCAATACTAAAATTCATCGAGGAAAACGGTAAAGCTTGTCTTATACTGGTTAATAAATGGGATTTAGCCGCAGACATTCAAGACGTTACTATGGATGACTATAAGAAGCAGTTGATTAAATCCATGAACCTGTTGAGCCAATTTCCAATAGCTTTTATTTCCTGCGTGACAGGAAGGAATGTTATAGATACGCTTTCAATGGTAAAAGTTTTAAATGCTAATCTTGATCTTCATGTTTCGACGCCGTTTTTAAATAAGATATTTGAAAAAAACAATCCGTCCCTAGTGGCAATACCCAGAAGCAAGAAAAGACCAAATTTTTTATACATTACACAAACAAGAAAGAGACCCGTAGAATTTACTTTCTTTTTAAGCGAGCCACATAACGTTCTTCAGGGGCATATGAGTTTTATAGAGAATCTTTTACGTGAAAATTTGCCGCTAACGGGGATACCT
>JAQBAV010000033.1:0-2591 GCA_032126595.1 Candidatus Omnitrophota bacterium
TCTTTCCTAACTTCTGCCTCTTCATCCTTTTTAAGAGGAGAGTGATAAAAACCTTCTTTGGCTCGATTCACTTCTGCAATATATGTAATCTCATTATTCGAATCAAAGAAAGCAATATAGTTACTTTCAGCATCCTTAAGAAATTCGACCGCATATGCCGGAATATTTATATCAACTCCTACAATCCGAGCTTTCCCGAAAAATCTTCGGGCGGCTTCAACCGTTGTTACCGGCGGATACCCTACCCCCATATCCACAATTAATGCCTCACCAGCAATATCTTTTTCATTAATATATTTCTCCATAAAAGCATCAAGTTGCGTATTCCTATTAAACTCTGTTGTAACGCGGGTCAAGGTTCCGGCCAATTCCTGGTCCAGTACAGACGGCTCTTCTAATGGCGCTAGTTCCACTTCTTCATAATACTCGCGTATATCTTCGGCGTATTCATCGTATTCGCCGGGCTCTAATTCTACATCTGTCGGGAGACCTAGCTGGTCCCTTACTTCATTTAATAGCACTCTTGCCCTATTCCCCGTTATTCCCATAAATCTCTGAAGTTCGGCCTCTTCTGCGTCTAGACCGCTAATTGAATCCTGGTAAACAACACTAAATCCCATTCTCTGGAAAAAGTCTATCGCCCTTTTGCCTTTTTCTACATCTTCGCTATCCTCAGCCGGGTGAACTAAGGCAACGTTATAACTTCCGTACTCTGCAAGATCAAAGGGCCCATCTCTATCCGCTAAGTAATACTTGGCCTCTTCGAAGGCTCTGGCTAAGAGTATCTTTCCTAATCCTTGTTCTCTTGTCTCGGGAGCTACTTCAATGTAATCAATAACAATATATTCGTCATCTGGAAGTCTTCCTCCGCCAAAATACTCTCCCTTCTTTCGGAAATGAAATGTCAGCATGCCTAAAACTTCTCCTGAATCAGACTCGATAGAGGTTAGATATGTAGGATATTCATCACCTGTTAGTCTCTTGCCTGAATAGTCCCAGTTATTTCTATTCCATACTCTTTCCTTGTCTCGACTAAACCACTTATCTAGTGTTTCTGCCATTCGCTGCCTATTATCAGTAGTATTTATACGGTATGTCTCGCCACCTATTTTAAAAGAGCCTTCCATTACCGGCATAGTAGATGGAGTTACCATTCTTGCAACAGCACCTGGATCAATTACAACTATCTCACCCGCAGGAAGTCTGCCAATGTTATCAAGACCTTCATCGACAAATTCATAACCTCGCTTTTTGATCTTTGTTTCCAGATCGTTAAGGTCTTTTACCGTCAACCCCTCCTGTGAAACAAGAGCAAGCTCTTCTATCTGCCACAGGTCCCCTATTATTTTCCTTTTTCCGGCCTGAAGGACTTCGGGTATATTTGGTCTGCTTTTTACGGGACCTATGCGAAGAGCCTTGCCATCCGGCGTTTTTAATGCTATCGCTGTTGAACCAAATCCGAGAGGCGTGCAACCCGCGGGTATCTCTCTTAATATTTCTTCGGCAAAAGGAGATTTAAGGATTTCCTGCGCTACAGGTTCCTTAATGATGACTTTCTGGTCTCCCCTTATAAGCGTTCGTGTCATGGATTCTAAGAGTTCTCTTGGGGTGACGGGTTTTTCTTCAAGTCTTGCCTCAATTGCCTTGCTTAACTCCTCTCTAAACTCGGCTGAACCCAATCCCATTCCTGAAACTCTATCCTGGCCAATCGCATCAGCCAGTAAACCTTGATAAGCAAAGAAAATATATTTTGTGAGGTTTATGTTTGGTATTTTTTCAAATACTTCTAGAGGATTAAGTCCTATATCCAACATTGCTTTAATGTCTTGCTCGGCAAGTTTTCCTTCAGCCATATCAAGTTCATCAAATATTCCTGCTTCGTGCATAAGTTCATGAGAAACTCCAACTATACTAAGATCAAAAGGAACGTCTTTCTTAAGCGCTTTTTCATTTATGTAGATATATCCATCTTGTATACAGTTACCGTAAAGGGCGGGGGATTTTTCGAGGGCATCTATTATGAGGGGTTTACCTTGTAGGCCAGCTCTTAGTCTCTCCTCAAAGTCAGGCCCTCTTATCTTAATACATTCATCAATAAAACTCTGTATTGTCATCCTTTGCTCTTCTATACGCTCAAGAACTAGTCGATGTACATATATTGTGGAAGTAACACCGTTTATTTCGATGGATAGTTTGTTAAAGTTCTTCAAAATTCTGTCATTTTCAATATCTAGCCTAAGATCTTCTTTTCTGAGGAATATATTCATTTCGCTGTCATAGGATTTCCCTGTCATACGTACGCCAAAACCAGCGTGAGGTGTGAGAGGTTCTTCTGGAAATAATTCTTCTAACTCAAAGGGAATTTCCGGCGCTTCCGGTACAGCCGGTAGCGCTTGTAACGCACCAATTGCATTCTGATATTCCGCATCACTAAATGTATAGTAAGGATTCGGTCTATTATCAAACCAGAACCACACGCCCTTAAACCCTGCCTGGTGAGCAGCGCGTAATACTTCCTCCATCTGCCAAGCGCCAAGATCATCATGCGCCGGTATCTCCCCTATGTATATGTCAACCCCATCTGGAATATT
>JAQBAV010000034.1:0-17215 GCA_032126595.1 Candidatus Omnitrophota bacterium
GGAATATGGATATGAGTTTACTGCTGAATTTGAAGTTGAAGGATATCTTCGTTATCGAGGGGACGCTTTTGTTAAAAGATTTGATGCAAATTCGTATCTTTACATAACAAAGGCTATGGATTACTTTGATCTCCAGCAGGATGATAAGCTCATACATGCTTTTAAGGACGCTAAGTCAAGATTCCTTATAATCGCATTCAGCTCCGATTGGCTATATCCTCCTTACCAGTCGAAGGAGATAGTGAAGGCGCTAAAGATGAACGGTGTAGATGTTACGTATTGCGAGATAAGTTCCGATTACGGGCATGACGCATTCCTGTTGGAATTTAATGAAGAAACCAAGCTGGTTAAACATTTTATAGACAAAACATTCAAGAAAGTGAACAAGTGATATGGTTAGCAAGACTAAAGAAGCCTTAAGGCTGGATCATAAAGTTATTGGTGAATTAATAGAACCCAAATCCAGAGTCCTCGACCTTGGATGCGGTGACGGGGATCTATTGGAGTACCTTGTCACTAATAAACAAGTTAATGGCAGCGGAGTTGAAATAAGCGAAGATGCTATCTATAAGTGCGTTGAAAAAGGTTTAAGCGTTTCGCATGGCGATATAGATTCAGGGCTTAAAGAATATCCGGATGATTTTTTTGATTATGTTATTTTTAACCAGACAATGCAGCAGATACAGCACCCAAAAGATGCCATTCAGGAAGCTCTTAGGATCGGGGGTAAAGTTATAGTTGGCTTTCCAAACTTTTGTTATTTGGGGGCGCGTGTGCAGCTATTTTTCAAGGGACACGTACCAATAACCCCATCCTTGCCTTACAGATGGTATGATACTCCTAACCTGCATTTTCTTAGCATAAAAGATTTTATTCATTTTTGCGGGGAACTGGATATAACTATCGAAAAGAAGGTTTTTTTGTCTGAGGAAAAAATTATAAAATTTCTTCCAAACGTCTTTGCTTTAAACGCCATATTTCAGATCTCTAAGAAGTAAGCCAAAAGTCACAGGTCATAAGACACAAGTTTTCTAACATGCCAAAAAATGCCAGCGATTCCTTTCAGGAATATTACAACATACTGAACGACCAGCAGAAAAAAGTTGTCGACACTGTCGACGGCGCACTTCTTGTTTTAGCCGGACCCGGAACCGGCAAAACCCAACTTCTTTCGGTAAGAGCAGCGAATATCCTCAAAAAAAGAAAGATCGATCCGGAAAATATACTTATACTTACCTTTACAAATGCCGCCGCAAGGGCTATGCGGGAGCGTCTGGCCAGAATAGTCGGCCACAAGGGGTATGACATAGAAGTTGAGACATTTCACAGTTTTGCTAACTCCATAGTCCTAGAGTCCGAAGGCGCAATAGATTACGTAAAAGAAAAGATAGAGATAAGTGAAGTCGAGAAGGTAAGAGCAATTGAGTATATTCTTGATAACACTAAAGGGGTAGAGCCTTTAAGGCCTTTCGGTTCTCCGTATATTCACCGCCGGGAAATAGAAACAAGGATAAGCGAACTTAAGAATGAAGGTATTACTCCGGGCGGGTTTAAGATGGAGCTCAAAGGTGTAAAGCCGGATGGAGTGAATCTTGAAGAGAAGCATATATCCCGCCTTAAAGCACTTTCTCTCATTTACAAAAATTATGAAAAGCTTAAAGATGAGGACAGTACCATTCTTTTTGATGAAAGAGGAAGAATAGACTATGACGACATGATCCTTATAGCCATAGACGCGCTTAAGAAAGACAAGGCATTAAGAGAAACTTTTAAAAGCCAATATAAGTACGTCATGGTTGATGAGTATCAGGATACAAATGGGGCTCAGCTTGAGCTATTATTTACAATTCTTGACCCGGTCTCCTCAAATGTTTGCTGTGTCGGAGATGACGACCAGGCTATATACCGGTTCCAGGGGGCAACGCTTTCGAACTTCCGCGTTCTAAAAGAGAGAATACCATCACTTAAGACTATTGCCTTAAAAAACAACTACAGATCTAATGAAGACATCATAGAGATGTCGGACAAGATAATCTCGCAACTACCTAAAGAAGAGCGCGTAGAGGCAAAAACCCTGACTTCGTGCAGAAAGTACGGCAGTAAAGACGTAAAGTTTTTAGAATTCTTAACCGAAGAGGAAGAGCTTGCATTTTTAGTCGAAGAAGTCGGGAGGCAAGTAGAGCTTATAAAAAAAGATAAAGCTCTTGAAACGGAAGAGCGAGAAAAGCCTTTTAATAACATTGCCGTACTTGTGCGTAAGAGGGCTCACATATTAAAGATCATAGATGCCTTCTTAAAGGCCGGCATACCTTATGCCACCGATGGCGAAGAGGATATAAGGGGCGAGAAGAGGGTCCGCCAGATGCTGAGTGTGCTTGACTTGGTTAACGTAAGCACTGAAGGCAACGAGAGAAGGTCGCTTGCCCTATATAAAGTACTTACTTCGGATTATGTAGGAGCAAAACACTCGGATATATTGAAACTTATCGGATTTGTGAATAAGGATCGGCACAATCTTTTCCAGAAGTTTGAGGAACATTTTTTCCATTTCAAAACCGATGCTAGCGGAAAAATTCTTTCGCCACAAAAGGAAGAGTCAAAAAACTTAAAAATATCTCAGGACCTAAGGCTCGAAAGCCCGCATGTTCTGCATAAAGCGGCATGGGCTATAAACAGACTTTTAACGGATTCAAATAACAGGCCGGTTCATGACATGCTTATGAATTATATTGAAGACATGCGTCTTTATAAATTCATACTTAAAGAATATGAGAATGACAAAGTTCTTGAAATAAGGGATTTGCGAAGCCTTGTATCTTTTATAAATATGATAAAAATGTCTGATATGGCGCACCCGGCCCTCGGCTTGAATGACTTTATGCAGGAGCTTGACCTAAGAGAGATACATGGTATGCCCGTACAGGGAGAGCTTGCAACTCTTAGCCAAGATGGTGTGCGCATCTATACGGCTCATAAGGCCAAGGGCTTGGAATTTTACTCGGTATTTATCCCTTTTTGTCTTCAGCAGAAAAGTTGGCCGCTTAGAGGAAAGCCGGAGTCAGTGCCTCTTCCTCCGGACATATACAAAAGCAAGGAACGCGTAGATGAGAAGAGCAAGAAAAAGCTTCTCAATCAATATGATGAATTAAGACTTTTTTATGTAGCTAGCACGCGGGCCAGGGCACAGCTCATTTATTCGGCTGCGCCTCAAGAAAAGGTTATAGTTAGTCCTTTCTTAAGTCATACAGGAATAGATTCGAAATCAGGATCTCCGCCGGATGAAGGAAAGTTCCTGGTAAGCTTCCTTCAGAAGAAAGAGAAGCGGGATCCATTTATCGGGACGCAGGACATCTTAAAAGATATAGTCTCACAGATTACGCTTAACCCCACCAGTGTAAATAATTATATCGAATGTAAGAGAAAATTTTTATACGACAATGTATTGCGCCTTCCAGGCCGAAAAAATCAACACCTTACATTTGGTAATTGCGCACATAAGGCCCTTGAGGAAATATACGCTGATTACATGGATAGCAAAAAATACCCTTCATTCGGCTCGTTCAAAAAATATTTTATAAAGGAGCTCGAATATCAGGGGGTTAACAGCTCTATAAGGAGCTGGTGCCTTGATAGGCTAGAGACACTCAAGGCCTGGTATGACAAGGAATCACATTCACCGGTAATGCCACTTGACCTGGAAAACAAGTTAGAGGTTTCTTTTCCTGAGGGCCTGGCATTTAGAGGAACGTTCGACAAAATAGAGAAAGATCAGGGAGACGGGATCAGGGTAATAGATTACAAGACCGGAAAACCCGATGACCACATAAGAAACATGGCTAACTGCCGTGAGCTTTCAAGTGGTGAATGCGACGGTTATTTCAGACAGCTTGTAGCATATAAGCTTTTATATGAAAGAAACCGCGCGCCTGGAGATAAAAGGGTCGTTGTGAAGGGCGTCTTGCAGTTTTTGGAACCCGTTTCTAAGAGCGTACAAAAATACGACATGAATAAGGGAGAATATCGAAATATTTCGGTAGATCTCACTGAGGATATGGTTTTAGATCTTGAGAAACTGATAATGGACTCTTGGCGCGATATCCAGAGTCTAAAATTTGACAAACTTCCGGAGCGCGATGAGAAAAATCGCTGCGTAAGATGTGAATATGATTCCATCTGCTGGGGGGACTAAAGGAGCCAAAATGGGTAAAAAATATATTTCTGACTTTAAAGTTAATGAGCAAATTGACTCGTGTTTTTTTCTAAGAGTGAAGAACCTTAAGCTTACAAAGTATGACAAGCCGTATCTTCAAATGACCCTTTCTGATAAAACCGGAAAAATTGAAGGAAGGTTGTGGGATGACGCAGAAAAGTTCAATGAAGCTGCCGAGACAGGCGATGTGGTTCATGTAAAGGGGACGGTTGACAAATATCGCGAAGAGAAACAGCTTAAGCTCGATTTTATAGAGCGCGCTGATGAAAGGGCATTTCAGTATGAAGACATGGTAAGAGTCCTGGAAAACAGGGATGAAGTTTTTGAAAAAGTAGGGAAGTCGCTTAAGGCAATAAAGAATACCTGGATAAAAAAGTTAGCCGAAAGCTTTATTGAAGACAAAGAACTGATGGAATTATTTAAGGAAGGCATAGGTGGAAAGAGCTGGCACAACGCTTACATAGGAGGACTTTTAGAACATACTAACGAAGTTATGCATATAGCCGGCGAGATGAGTGATCTGTATCCTCAGGCAGATAAAGATGTAATAACGCTGGGCTCGTTCATTCATGATATTGGGAAGGTATATGAGCTTGATGCAAAAAAACTTGAATACACTATTGAAGGCGGCCTTGTAGGACACATCGCTATAGGATACAGACTCCTGACGGAGAAGATCTCAAACATAAAAGATTTTCCTAAAGAGCTTTCCCTGCGTCTTGAACATATTATATTAAGTCATCATGGAAAATACGAACAGCAATCCCCGGTCTTGCCTAAGACCTTAGAGGCGACTATTATTTACCAGACCGATGAACTTGTTTCACAGGCAAATGCCATTAAGGAGATTCAAGAGACACAGGCTGAAGAAGGCAAAGTGTGGAGTAATTTTGTGAGCATTAAGGGTACGAAGTATTACATAAAAGATTACCAGAAAGAGGATTGGTCAGATACTTTGCCCGGCAAGGGTGATGACCTTTTTGGTTAAGCATGAATCACGGAGAGTTTGAAAATTTGGTAGCCGAAGCCCTTGATAACCTGCCTAAGGTTTTTCAAGATGCTTTAGAAAATGTTGAAGTGGTTATAGAAGACGAGCCTACTCCGGACCAGTCCAGGTCAGTGGACTCTCCTCGCAAGCTCCTGGTTCTGGGGCTCTATCAAGGAGTGCCCCTGGTAAGAAGAGGCCACCACTACGGTCAGGTCTTGCCGGATAAGGTGTCTATTTTTAAAAAGAATATTGAACGGATATGTGAAACTAACGAAGATATAAAACGAGTCGTCACGCATACCCTGCAGCATGAGCTTGCGCATCATTTTGGGATATCTGACCAAAGACTCAAAGATCTGGACATTTATTAAAAGGGAGCAAGAATGAAAAAAAATGTTTTAGTTCTAGGCGGGGCAGGATACATTGGATCTCATGCGGTCTTGGGACTCAAAAAGGCGGGCTACAATCCAGTCGTATACGACAACCTATCAACGGGACACAAGGAGGCGGCTCGCGGAGCAAAGTTTATTGAGGCCGATATAGCAGATGTTGAGAAACTAAAAAAAGTATTACGAGACGAAAATATAGATGCCGTTATGCATTTTGCGGCAAGTGCTCTAGTAGGCGAATCCATGGAAGACCCGCTACTTTACTTTGATAATAATGTTTGCCGTGCAGTTAATCTTTTTAAGGCCATGATTGAAGTAGGAGTAAAACGTGTTATATTTTCATCAACGGCCGCAACTTATGGTACCCCGGAAAGAGTTCCCATAGAGGAGGACGACAAGATAGCTCCAATAAACCCGTATGGAGAGTCAAAGGTTATGATCGAGAAAATCCTTAAGGATTGTAAGAGGGCCTACGGACTTAATTATGTTATTTTTAGATATTTTAATGCAGCCGGTGCGGACCAGACATCTTTTAGGGGTGAAGTTCACGACCCGGAAACCCACCTTATTCCTATCGTTCTTCAAACTGCGCTGGGCCAGAGAAAAGAAGTTAAAATTTTCGGAACAGATTATAACACTCCCGATGGTACATGCGTGAGAGATTACATTCATGTAACAGATCTAATAGATGCTCATATTCTAGCGCTTGGTTACCTGGAAAAAGGCAGTGAGAGCACCGTTTTTAACCTGGGGAATAATAACGGATTTTCAGTCAGGGAAGTTATTGAAACTGCACGCAAAGTTTGCGGTAAAGAGATTCCTGCCGTAGAAGCTCAGAGGCGCGAGGGTGATCCGGACACTCTTATTGCCAGCAGCAAAAAGGCAAAGAAGGTTTTGGGCTGGAACCCAAAGATCTCAAGCTTAGAAAAGATTATTGAAAGCGCGTGGAATTGGCATAAAACCTTTAAGGAAAGTTCCTGGCCGGAATAAAACTATTTGGAATATACTCTTAGGTTATCTATGTAGATAGGGCCCTTATATATGGGGAGCTTGTCAGACTCTACTCTTACTCCGATCTTCCGTACGTCCCCTTTAAAATAATCATCGACAATAGTCCTTCTCCAATCGATACTGCCTTCGGATAGGTCTGCTGATACTGTAGTCCATTCTCCGGGTACCAGGCGAAAACTTCTGGACATTTCTGTCCACTTCCAATCATCGCCGGTTGTAAAGATCATTTTGCCTCTTAGACCCGAAGGGCAAGAAGATGGAACAAAGATATCAACTGAAATAAAGTCGTAAGATCTAAGGTCTATATACTGCGCTATCTCGATAAGCGCTCCGGTCCATATCGTCCCCGGGAAATCTACATCGACTTTTAGGCTGGCATTTCCGTTGCTTGCAAATCCCTCGATCCTTTTGAATAAACCGGCCACATGGTCGGGTTTCTCTATGGCCCATGCCGGGATTCCCCAGCCTTCCTCATCCTTTTCAAAATCATATAGAGCTTTTGAGTTACCGAAGGAACTTATGCTTGGCGGAAGAGGGGTACTTTTACGTGCTATCTTAGGGACGACATTGACATTGACTTTGTACTTGTAGTCGCTTTCATTATAGAAATAGACACCCGCTGCTATGGCGCCAGCGATCACCAGCAATATTAGTACTAAAACTATCTTTGATCTTTTCTTGCGGGGAGGTTTAACAACCTTCTGTGCCTTTTTTGGAGGCTCTTGTACTTTAGGGCCTGTTCTAAAGAAAGTTTTTGATAGCTCAGTGTTTATGTGGTCGTGTTGTTTGTTATTATTCATGTTAGGTCACTAAATTATAGTAAAGATTTTGTAAACTATCAAGTTTTTATTGCAAAATGTTAGAATTTCTAACAATACCTATTTTAATAAATATTTTGCCTACGTATTTACACTTCAATATTTATGTGATATACTTCGGGCAGACAGACACAAGATATATGACAAAACAATTGTTGCGACACAAAATAAGGGGGTAGTGACAGAATGAAAGTTATTTCTATAGCCAATCAGAAAGGTGGTTGTGGCAAGACTACGCTAGCCGTTAACATAGCAGCTGCGCTGGCAAAAATGGGCAATAAGACGCTATTGGTAGACCTGGATCCTCAGGCGCACGCAACGTTTGCCCTGGGATATATCAAAGAATCTTCCGGAAGGAAGACGTCATACGATATTTTTAGATCCCACTTCGACGGTATTACTGTTCCGCTAGAAGAGTTAGTTATTAGCGATAGAAAGGGTTTATCGTTTATTCCGGCGAACATGATGCTGAGTGCCGCTGAAATAAATCTTGGAAGTGTTAACGGGGCCGCAGCTATATTGTTTAACACTTTGAGCGAAAGCTTCTTCACCAAGTATGATTATGTGGTTATAGATTCACCTCCAAGCTTTGGATTTCTCACGCTTAACTCTATGTACGCCGCAGACGTAATCCTTGTTCCGATGGATGTAAGCTATTTTTCATTTAATGGGGTAAATAGCGTGTATCGCGTAACCAGCCTTCTTAATGCGGAAACAGGAAGAACTCCTTCAGTATTCTTCGTGCTTAACATCTATGACAAACGCTCCAATTTTG
This sequence comes from Candidatus Omnitrophota bacterium, assembly GCA_032126595.1. Lineage (GTDB taxonomy): Bacteria > Omnitrophota > Gorgyraeia > Tantalellales > Tantalellaceae > JAQBAV01. Next base: position 8,192 of record JAQBAV010000034.1, read on the forward strand.
CTAAAGACTTAAATAACGACGCCAAGGATAAACTGGGGACGTATCTTCTTTCAACGAGGGTTAGAGCAAGCGTACGCTTGAGAGAGGCTGCAAAACACGGTAAGACAATCTTTGAGCATGACCCGAAGTGCGATGCAGCGCTCGATTTTTATAACCTGACAAGCGAGCTTCTTACTGCAGAAGATAAGAGCATGAAAACTATAGTGAAAGAATTTATTGTAAATGCTCCCACAGCAGGCGATGTGTATATTCTCGGCGACTTCAACGGATGGAAAAAGTCAGAAGCCAGCAGACTCGGCAAGATGGATGACGGCAATTGGGCGGCTCATTTTACTCTAGAAAGAGGCCGTTATCGCTATAAATACATGGTTGATGATACGTGGATGATCGATCCGATAAACCCGGAAAGGGAAGAGAACATATTCGGAAGCCTAGATTCGATTATCGCAGTTGACTAGCAATTTTCGAACTTGAAGAGTAATAAAAAGGGCACGTTTTAGCGTGCCCTTTTTGTATTTACAGCGCCTGAAAGATCCCAACCGGCTTTACCGGCCGGGTCGGTGACCGACCCGGCCGGTAAAGCCGGGCAACCTTGGTATAAAAAACCCTTGAATTATCTCCGGAAATATAGTCTAATACTCCCTCGTGCTTTTAGATTAATAATTCAAATCAAAGAGAGGGATGATAAAATGACACAACCTATCGTTTATCCAAAAGACAAAGAGAGTATAGTTGTACGCCACGCAAAGAACCCCATACTTACCAAAGATGATGTTCCTGCAGCAGCTAAAGGAGTTTATAACTCAGGATGCATTAAGACTAAAGATGGCAAATATGTTATGCTTTGCCGCGTTGAAACACCTTCAATGAAGCAGCTCATGTGGCCTGCAGATTCAGACAACGGGATAGATTTTAAATTCAGGCCGGAACCCATTAAAATGCCTGATACGGATGAGTTTAAAGAGTACACTACAGGTATGTATTATGACCCCAGGGTGACCATGATCGATGATAAATACTATGTAGTTTTTGCCTGCCATGGCCGTCATTCATGCCGTCTGGGATTGTTAGAGTCTCCGGACATGAAGAAATTTGAATTCAAGAATTTTATCGCTGAAACAGATAACCGTAACGGTGTGCTTTTTCCGGAAAAGATCAATGGTTATTACTGCCGTTTAGACCGACCCAATACTGGCGATGGAAAAGCATATATGTGGGTTTCATATTCACCGGATCTTATTCACTGGGGACAGTCTAAGGCGGTTGCTATGGCCCAGGATGAATGGGGCTGGAAGAAGAATGGCCCCGGAGCGGTTCCCATAAAGACAGACAAAGGATGGCTTGTTATATATCACGCAGTTAATGTTATGTGTGCAGCGCAGTATGTGTATCACATTGGTGTCATGATGCTTGACCTTAAAGATCCATCCAAGATCATAGCACGCGCCAAAGCGCCAATACTTTCACCTACGACTGATTATGAGCTGAACGGTCTTACATATGCGGTTGTTTTTACATGCGGAGCGGTTGCCGAAGATAATGGTGAAGTGAAGATATACTACGGCGGCGCGGATACCGTACAGTGCCTTGCTACCGCTAAGCTCAAAGATCTTATTGATGCGTGCTATAATAGGTAGCTGTAAGCTTTAAGCTATAAGCTGTAAATTTGGATACTGAGAAGCCCGGGATAAACCAGGGCTTCTTTTTTTCTAAAGATAGGATATAATTGGTTTATGGGAATATTTAATGTAGGCGAAAGAAAAGAAGAAAACCTCAAAGAAAAAATGCAGAAGTTCGGCATTAAGGAAAAAGACCTCGAAGAGAGTTTTATAAGGGCGTCTGGACCAGGCGGACAAAAGATAAATAAGACCGCGGTATGCGTATACATTAAACATGTTCCTACCGGCACTGAAGTTAAATGCGCCCAAAGTCGATCGAGAGCATTAAACAGATTTTTAGCCAGAAGAAGATTGGTCGAGAAGATAGAGGAAAAGATTCTGGGCAAAATGGCTGAAAAAAGACAGCTTGCTGAAAAGATCCGCCGTCAGAAGCGAAAAAGAAGCAAGCGTGCAAAAGAGAAGATACTTAGAAACAAAAAGATCCAATCCGATAAGAAATCCCTCCGTAAAAAAGTTGATTCAGAAGAATAATTTACAGCCTATCTTTTCTTGCCAACTAAAATTTTGTATGGTAAATTATTGTCAATATAATTAATATTATAGAAGGGACCAAATGGCTGGAAAGAAAAGAGATTCATGGGGTTCGCGTCTAGGGGTAATAATGGCAGTTGCCGGATCCGCTGTAGGGCTGGGGAATTTTTTAAGGTTTCCGGTGCAGGCGGCTAAGAACGGCGGCGGCGCCTTTATGATACCTTATTTTGTAGCACTCCTCCTTGTAGGCATACCTATTATGTGGGTTGAGTGGGCGATAGGGCGTTATGGAGGAGGTTTTGAACACTCAACCGCACCCGGTGTGTTTCACAGTCTTTGGAAGAAGAACCGGTTCATAAAATATTTCGGCATTATCGGTATTTTTGGACCACTTGTAATCCTTGTCTATTATACCTATATAGAATCCTGGACCCTTGCCTATAGCTTTTTTGCCCTTTTTCAAAAATTCGCAGGGATTACGGATCAAGAGACGATGCAGGCTTTTCTGAGAGGTTTTCAAGGGTTAGAGAAAAATCAATTTTTTACCAGCATGGCACCAGCTTATATATTTTTTATTATTACTTTCGCGATAAACATGGTAGTTCTTAATTACGGCATACGTGGAGGCATTGAAAGGTTCTGTAAGATCGCTATGCCGGTACTGCTTTTATTTGCCGTAATTCTGGCCGTAAGAGTTTTATCTTTGGGTACGCCGAATCCTGCCAGACCCGACTGGAATGTTATTAATGGATTGGGGTATCTATGGAACCCGGACTTTTCGCTGCTCAAAGATGCTAAAGTCTGGCTGGCGGCAACAGGACAGATATTTTTTACTTTAAGCGTGGGGATAGGGTGTATATTAACTTACGCCAGTTATCTTAAGAAAGGTGACGATGTTGCCTTGTCGGGCCTGACAGCAGTCAGCGTAAACGAAACCGCCGAGGTAATTTTAGGGGGAAGTATTATAATACCTGCCGCCTTTGTGTTTTTCGGACCAATGATGATAGGGGATGTTGCAAATTCCGGGGCATTCAATTTGGGATTCGTTACAATGCCGCTCATTTTTGGGCATATGCCGTTTTCAGAAGTTTTTGGATTTTTATGGTTTGCGCTTCTTTTCTTGGCTGGAGTAACCTCATCCGTTTCAATGGCTATACCCGCGGTATCTTTTCTTGAGAATGAATTTGATATTTCAAGGCGCAAGGCCGTTGCAATTTTTTCGGTAGTTGCCTTTACTCTTTGTAACTTTGCAATATTTTTTCTGGGAAGAGGCGTTGTGGATGAACTTGACTTTTGGGGAGGGACATTTTGTCTTGTAGTTTTTGCAACACTTGAAGTTATACTTTTTGGATGGGTATTCGGCATTGAAAAAGCCTGGGAAGAAGTTCACCACGGCGCTGATATGCGTATACCTAAAATCTATAAGCACATTATCAAGTACGTAACGCCGTCTTTTCTTCTTGTGGTGCTTGGAGCCTGGTTCTTTCAGGACTGGCTTCCTATAATTAGAATGGATAATGTTCCCCAAGAAAACCAGTCATATATTTTAGCCACCAGGATAGGACTTTTAATTATTTTTCTTATGCTTGCTGTTTTAGTGAAGATTGCGTGGAAGAATAGAAAGATAAAAGGGAAACCAGTATGACAATAAATGGATGGATTTTTATTATAGTGTCCTGGTCGTTCATTATATGGCTCTCAATCTTTTGTTTTACCAGGATCTTTAGAAAGAAAAACGTGGATTAGGCAAAATAAATAAGAAAAATCGTAAAAATCATTATTTGTTTTGCATTTTCCACAAATGTTATATAATATTAGATATATAATATAGTATTATTTGGTAAGGAGGAACATATGGAAAGAGATGTTGCAACTTTTGCAAAGAACAAGTATCAGGATGTAAAGATCAGGATCAGCGAATATCAGGGGAATGATGTTATCGATGTTCGCATATGGACACAGCCGCCTCAGGGCGACGAAAAAGTTCCTACAGGAAAGGGCATTAATATTAATGTTAAGCTTTTTCCCAAGCTTAGAGAAGCTATTGATAAGCTGGAGAAGGATCTAAAAGAAAACAATATGATCTAGATCGAAATATTCTGACAGCAAGATAAAATTACTCACAATCAACAAAGGCGAGGGTATCGTGCAAGATAAAGATAAAGAAAACAAAAACCCTAAGGGTCAGGAAATGCCCCAGGACGGCAAAGAAAGAAGGCGATATATAAGACACCTTCTTGTAAGTCCCCTGGAATTTAAGGTTGAGGATGAAGAATCGCCGCGCAAAGCGGAAACGTTAAATATCAGTGAGGGAGGCCTTCTTTTTATGTCAAAAGAGAGCGTAGCCCCCGGTAGTGTAATAAAGCTGTCGTTGCCTCTATATGAGAAAGTATTCCACATTAAAGCCAATGTAGTTCATTCTACGCAGGATGAAGACACAGGCCTTTACAGGGTAGGCGTAGCATTTGTAAGTTATTCAGATGCGTTCAAAGTAAAACTTATTGAGCAGATCTACCTGATCGAGGAATACCGGGTATTGAGGTCGCTCCAACTGGGAAAAGAAATATCCTTGCAGGAAGCTTCCAAGGAATGGATAAAGAGGTATTCCGAAAGATTCGAAAAACTCTACTGGTAGAACTGAACACTTAGGGCAACCTACTTATATTACGAACCGGGCTTGCAGCTAGACTGCAGGCCCGGTTTCTTTTTAGCCCCGCTTAACTCCAGCAAAATCCTTTTATTTTAAAAAATTTTAAACCCCAAAAAGACTTTTAGATAATATTTGACATGATGGGGGAGTTTATGTATACTTTTTAATAAGAAAGTGGAACAAAATGGAGTGAAGTGGAATGTTTTACGGAGAATACTCACATAGCATTGATAAAAAAGGCCGGATAATTATACCGTCCAAGTTTCGTGACGTTGTGCGCGATATGTGCATAGAGAAGTTATACGTGACACGAGGATTGGACGAGTGCCTTTTTATGTTTTCTGAAGCAGAGTGGAAAACCCAGGAAAACAAATTCAAGTCAATGCCATTCACCAAGAGAGAGGTCAGGAAGTTTAAAAGACTTTTCTTTTCTGGAGCTGTAGAAGTTACGCCCGATAAGCAGTGGAGAATACTTCTTCCGGATTATTTGAGGGACTATGCAAAGCTTTCAAAGAACATAATGATAGTCGGCGTCTCCAGCCGCATAGAGATATGGGACAAGAAGAAGTGGCAAGATTTCTACACTTCCACAAAAGAGAGCTACGAAGATATAGCAGAGAATTTACTGGAAACCGATTAAAAAAAGGAGGGTATATCATGTACAGAAGATATGCTCTAAAGTTTCATGATAAAAAAGTAGAATTTATTAATTGCGTTAACATGGTCGAGAGGATAAAAAAGGCGCGTTCTCTAACAGAGGGAATGTCGCACTTAGGGGTTACAAGGTGTACGGTATCCTCCGAGCAGTTCGGAAAAAAGAATTATGTAAAACTGAAGGACACAGTTTAATCTTTTTTAGGCAGATATTTAACACGGAGAGAAGGGAAGAAAAATGAAGAAATATATACAGGCATGCGAAGTTGGTGGATCGATCTACGGCAAGAAGCGCAGAACTTCTAATGTTGGGTATAATGCTCAGTCTCAGGTAACCAAAAAAGACATCAAGGACGCATACAACAAGTTCTTTAAGGACCAGGTTACCGCGCTTTATGATGCCATTCACAAAACCAAATAGACATACCGGAAGTTGATTTGAATGATGATGATTCCGCAAGGGGTAGGGGGCAAGGATGATATTGTTCATTTACCGGTTCTTCTAAACGAGGTTATAGAAAATCTTAACCTTAAACCCGGCAATATAATCCTTGATGCGACATTAGGAGGCGGATCACACGCGAAAGAGATTTTAGATAGAATAAGCCCTCAGGGCAGGTTGATAGCATTCGATAGGGATCTTGAGGCCATAGAGAGGGTAAAAAAGCGTTTAAGTGAACACGAGAGTCAAACTACGTTCATTAATAAAGATTTTAGAGAAGTAGCCGGCGTTTTGGGTGACTTAAAAATAGACGGAATAGATGGGGCCATGTTTGATCTAGGCATGTCGTCTTTCCAGATAGATGATGCAGGAAGAGGGTTCAGCTTTTTAAAAGATGGTCCGCTTGATATGAGGCTTGACCCATCCCAAGACTTATCAGCCAAGGAAGTAGTTAATAGTTTTAAAGAAGAAGAGCTGGCGGACATTATTTACAATTATGGGGAAGAGCGTTATTCGAGAAGAATAGCGCATGCAATCTGTTCTTTTAGAAAAGAAAAGAAAATAGAAACAACTCTTGAACTTGTCAGTATATTGCAAAAATGTATTGGATATAAATACCGCAAACAGAAATTAAATCCTGCGGTAAGAACATTTCAGGCGTTAAGGATATATGTCAATGATGAGCTTGGATCTTTGGAAGAGGCCCTAAAGGGGCTAGTGCCTCATTTAAAAACGGGCGCGAGGCTATGTGTTATTTCATTCCATTCCTTGGAAGACAGGATAGTTAAATTATTTTTTAAAGCTTTAGCCAAGGAAGGTATAGGAAAAATAATTACAAAAAAACCCATTGTACCTACCGTGGAGGAGATAAGAGTTAACTCCAGGAGCAGGAGCGCAAAACTAAGGGTTTTAGAGAAAGTATAATTATGAGAACATATAAAATAATGCTAAAAGGGTTTATAATTACGCTTTTCGCGGTAGCGTACGTACACCTTCATGTAGAGACCTTAAAGGTTGGATACGACATGCAGGAGAACAGGAAATACCTATCCTACCTCGTTGACCAGAATTCTAAATTAATGTATAATCTTTCCAGGCTGGAATCCCCAAGAAGCCTGCTTTCTTCGATGAACAAAGAAGATATTGAGTTTTCCAGCATAAGGCCGGAGGGAAGGGGCATTAATTTGGTTTACCAGATTGAGCCAGAAGAACCTGCGCCAAAAAGCGGTCTTATCGGCCGGGTTTTTGATCTTTTTACTCCAGATGCTGAAGCAAGACCTCGTAGCTAATCGGACCCAATCGTCACTGTCATTTCAAATTTGTGAGGGATAATGTTAAGGGCGCGGCAGTTTTTTATTTTCTTTCTATTAATATTACTATTATTTTCTCTTTTGTTCAGACTATTTTACATACAGATAGTTGATTTCCACAGATTGTCAGAAATGGCCGATGACCAGCATGAGAAAGTTCTTAAGTTAGAACCTCGAAGAGGTACCGTCTACGATAGATATAAAGAACCTCTGGCTATAAATCTTGAGATGAAAAGCATATTTGCTGACCCACGCTACGTTGAAGACAAAGAGCGAACTGCTGATGTGCTTTCGAGGATGCTCGACGTAGACAAGAGCTTTGTGCTTGATCGCCTTAATAAAGATAAAGCATTTGTCTGGATAAAACGAAAAGTTGATCTTGATGAAGCTGAAAAGGTTAAGAAGCTTAATTTAAAAGGGATACATTTTGTTCCAGAGTCGAGGCGTAACTATCCTAACGATAGTATGGCCGCTCATGTTATTGGGTTTGCGGGCCTCGACAATAAGGGGCTGGAGGGCTTAGAGCTTAAGTACGATGATAAGCTTAAGGGTGAACCCGGATACCGGCACTTGCTCAGAGACGCCAGAAGAAGGACCGTTTTTTTTAACGATAGAGATTCCATACCGGCCAAAGACGGATATAATATTACCCTTACGCTTGATACCGTTGTTCAGTATATAACTGAAGAAGAACTTGAGAAGATGGTTAAGAAGTATAACGCAACTTCGGCCTCAGCTATTGTTATGGATCCCTTTACCGGAGAGATTCTGGCGCTGGCAAATTACCCAACTTATAATCTTAATGAGTTTTCAGAATCACTTATCCCCGAGAGAAAAGATTCTGCTGTTACTGACGTTTTTGAGCCCGGAAGCGTCTTTAAGATTGTTACAGCGAGTGCTGCTCTCAATGAAGGTATGGTAAGTCTTGATGACAAATTTGATTGTGAGAATGGAGAATATAGTGTGGGGGGAAGAATTCTTCACGATTATCATGCTTATGATGAACTTACATTCAAGGATGTTATTGCCAAGTCAAGCAACATCGGGACAGTGAAGGTTGCGGAAAAAGTGGGAAAAGAAAAGGTTTACGAATATATAAAAAGGTTCGGGTTCGGCGAAAATACGGGCATAGAATTGCCTGGAGAGGTTCCGGGAATATCGAGACCGCCTTCAGTATGGTCAAGGAGCGATATAACCACAATACCTATAGGGCAGGGCATAGCCGTGACACCGCTTCAGCTTGCATGCGCTTTAAGTGTTATTGCAAATGGCGGTTATTTGGTCCAGCCGTATATAATCGATAACATTTCAACGTGGGAAGGCGTGATATATAAAAAATTTAAACCGTTCTTAAAGCGTGAAGTTATCAGTGCTGACACCGCCGAAAAGACTAAGGAAATGCTTAGAGAGGTTGTTACAACTGGCACAGCTAGAAATATCAATGCAAAAAAATATGATATTTGTGGTAAGACCGGCACGGCGCAAATGGTGAATCCTAAGGGCGGATATTATGACAACAAGTATTATGCTACCTTCATTGCGTTTGCGCCCAAGGATGAACCCAGGGTTTGCGTGGTGGTCGTGGCAAAGGATCCGCATCCCGGTCATTTTGGAGGCGTTGTAGCAGGCCCGGCTGTAAAGAATATAATTGATCGAACATTAGAGTATATGGGAGTGCCTGAATATGCTGAAAAAAAAGAAGTTAGTAGTTTGTAGCTAGAAGTTTGTAGTTGGAAGAAGAGAAGGTTCATGGTTGGTGGTTCATGGTTCATGGAAAGATCTACGAACTCCGAACCCTGAACAAAAAACTTTTAACAT
>JAQBAV010000035.1:0-4152 GCA_032126595.1 Candidatus Omnitrophota bacterium
TCCACATACAAAAAGTTTAGATAATGGACTTTTTGAGTTAAGGTTCAAGGGCACTGAAGGGCAAATACGAATTATCTTCTTTTTTTGTTTTAATAATTTTATCATTTTAGTTCATGGTTTTATTAAGAAAACTCAAAAGATCAATAAAAAAGAGATACTAATATCTAAAAAAAGAAGAGAGGATTTTCTAAAAAGGAGAAAATTGTATGAAAAGGGTAGATGATTATATAAAAAGAAAGATAAAAAATAAGAAAAACTTTGAAAATGAATATACTTGGATTATGCAGAAGGCCAATATTGTTGCAAAAATAATTGAATACCGAAATAAACATAACTTAACACAAGCCCAGCTCGCCAAGAGCGTAGGTGTTACGCAGCAGTATATATCAAAAATCGAAGAAGGAGAGTTTTCCGGCCTTCCGACTGTGGAAAAATTACTTCATAAGTTAGGATATGGAGTAAAAGTTCAAATAATTTCTATTAAGGGAAAAATTTTTTCTAAAGAATTAATTAAAGGATAATTTCACTGAAGAACAAGAAAACTAATACAAATAAACCTGTAGGCAAAATGAAAAGAGTGGACGACTTTTTGCCTCGGCCTGAAGACCTGATCGTTCCGGAAAGGTCTATAAAAGTGACCATTAATTTAAGTGAGTCCAGTATTGAGTATTTTAAAAAAGCGGCAAAAAAGCATCATACAAAATACCAAAAACTTATACGGATCCTATTAGATAAATATGCCGAGAGATATTCGCGCTAAAATTATTTTCCGGTTTTTATCAGGGAGTAGTCGTCCTTTTTGAGGACTAGTGAATGGGGGTAGGCGGAGAACTTCTTTAAGCCCCTACTATTTACAAAAATATAATTTCCCTTTTGTTCTGCAACTCTTTCAAAATCAGCGCCTTTTAAATCCACGCCGATATCCCCCAGATAAAAGAACATGCCAGGGTCGCTAATGTCGTAGAGATATATTTTTGTGTTTTCGCCTACCGCTTCTTTCATGGTTTCTTTTACTTCTTTAGCGACGATCTTTTTGTCGGGGGCGTAGTCCAGGTTAAACACATCTTTATCAAGTCCAAGATAGGATATAGATGATATCGAGAGAACAGCTACTACGGGAACAGTGTATTTTTTGAATACCTTACTAATTGCCCACCCGGACATAAGCGCCAATGCCGGATAAATCGGCATGATGTACCAATACAATTTTGTTTTTACCGCGCTGAAAATTACAAGAACTACCGAAGCCCATATTATCGGCAGGAGATGCTCCGTTTCTTTATTTTTAAAAATTCTCCAAACGAGATACGGAATAAGCGCAAAGCCCAGCATGGACCAGGGACGGCCCTTGTTGGGGATAACGCCGGTATATGTAAGCCAATCGCCGGTATGGCTATCCATGGCCGTAGTTGTTCTCTTGAGGAGATGCTCAATAAAATATCCCTGAGTAAACTCTTTCCCGTAATGACTGAACGCTGTCCAGTGCCACCAGATGAGCACCGCCAAAGATGCTAAAACTCCAAATAATAGATGAGGCTTAATCAGAAGTTTATAATTTTTCGAGCAAACGATATATATGAAAAGTATTATCGGAATTAAGAGAGCCGCTGAACCCTTGGTAAAAAATGCTAAAGCAAAAGCTAGTGGCGAGAAGAAGAGGCAGAGGTCATTTTTTTCACCACACTTGAAAAGAAAAAGAGAAAGCATAACAAAAAATGTAAGAGTCCCGTCCAGCATAGCTGTCTTACTTGCCCACAGAAAAGACCAGGTTGAAAGAAGGATAAGACTTGATGCTACGCCGGCCTTACGCGAATACAGCTTCTTCCCAAACAGGTAAACAAGAAGAACCGAACCTATGCCCGATAGGCCTGAAAAAAGTCTTGCAGAAAACTCGTTTATGCCGAATGCTTTATAAAATATGACTGTTGCCCACATATACAAAGGAGGCTTATCGCTCCAGGCTGAGCCTTTCCAGGATAGATCCATCCAGTTACCGCTGGAGAGAACCTCTCTTGAGACCTGCGCGTAGAATGCCTCATCCCAGGAGGTCAGGCTCCCGGTCCAAGTGTTCCAGAGAATTACTATGCTTGAGGCAATAAAGAGGACAATCAAGTCTTTTGTGGTAATAGATAGTTTCATAGGCATTAGTATTATAGCTTGCCTCCCGAAATTTGGCAAATTTCTAAAAATTTACCCTTCCTTTAGTTTTGTATTATTAAACTTTTCAGGTATACTTTAAGCGCTAATATTGGTAACCTATATGTAATCTATGGAAACAAAACTTAAACGAGGACTAAATTTACTTGATGTTTTTTGTATAGCCACCGGGGCTATGATAAGCTCGGGACTATTCATCCTTCCGGGCCTGGCACACGCTAAAGCCGGGCCGGCGGTAGTATTTTCATACGCAATTGCGGGATTTCTCGCAATGATGGGCATGCTGAGCCAGGCAGAGCTTGTTTCAGCAATGCCCAAAGCCGGAGGCGACTATTTTTATATTACCCGCAGTATGGGGCCGGCAATGGGCACGATCGAGGGGCTCCTTACGTGGCTTTCGATATCACTTAAAGGCTCTTTTGCGTTAGTAGGTATGGCGGCATTCACAGTCCTTGTAGTTGATGTAAACCCAAAACTCATAGCATTATTCTTTTGTTTATTTTTCCTTTTAGTAAATTTCATAGGGGTCAAGGAGGCCGGCAGGGCCCAGGTGGGGATAGTACTTGCTCTCATTGCTATACTTATTTTTTACATATATAGAGGTATCCCCAATGTCCAGGTGCAGAATTTTAAACCTTTCGCACCCAATGGAATAGTGCCGATTTTTTCGACAGCGGGTTTCGTTTTTGTTTCATACGGCGGGCTTTTGAAGGTTGCCAGCGTAGCTGAAGAAGTCAAAAACCCGGCACGCACGGTACCTTTGGGAATGATCCTGTCTTTAATTGTAGCGAGCATTTTGTACGCTCTTATCGTTTTTGTGACAAGTGGGGTTCTGCCGAACGTAGAGCTCAATAATTCAATGACGCCTATTTCTGACGGAGCCGCAAAGTTTCTGGGAAAGGGCGGCGTTATAGCGCTTGGGATAGCCGCGATGCTCGCCTTTATTTCAACCGCTAACGCGGGAATAATGTCAGCTTCAAGATATCCCCTGGCACTTTCCAGAGACGGGCTGCTTCCGAAGTTTTTAGGCAATATCAGCAAGCGCTTCAAGACTCCCGGCATAGCAATACTATTTACCGGGATTATAATGATAGTTTCTCTATTCCTAAATATCGGTCTATTGGTAGAAGTAGCCTCTACAGTTCTTATTATTACATTCATGTTCTCGTGTTTATGCGTGATCATAATGCGCGAAAGCCGCGTGCAGAACTACCAGCCAAAGTTCAGGTGCCCCTTCTATCCATGGGTTCAGATAGTCGGCATCTTTGGCAGCTGGATGCTTTTGATAAATATGGGGAAAGAAGCCCACATAATAGCGACGGCGCTTTTTTCGGTGGGCATTTTTGTATACTGGTTTTACGGCAGAGTAAGGGCAAATAAGGATTTTGCGCTTTTACATCTAGTGGAACGCATAACAGCTAAGGAATTTGCTGATGGATCTTTAGAGACTGAACTTAAAGAAATAATTCGCGAGAGAGACGATATAATAAAGGATAGGTTTGATGGTATAGTTGAGGATTCGGTAGTGCTGGATCTTGATGAAGAAATGGACGCGGATGCATTTTTCAAACTCGTTGCGGAGGAACTTTCTTTTAAAGTTGGAGTAGATGCCGCAAATATATACAATGCATTAGTTAAACGCGAGAAAGAATCAAGCACTGTTATAACGCCGGGCCTTGCAATACCTCACATAATTATCGAGGGGTCTGGTAAGTTTATCGTTCTTTTGGTCAGAAGCAAAAAAGGTATAATATTTAAAGAAGACCCAAAACCTGTTCACACAGTTTTTGTTTTAGCAGGCTCAAGAGATGAGCGTAATTTCCACTTAAGAGCGCTTTCGGCTATCGCCCAGATAGCTCAAGACCATAATTTCGAGAAAAAGTGGATGAAGGCCAGGAGCGGCGAAGCCCTGAGAGACCTTGTCCTCCTCGGAAAACGTAAACGCCACGCTTAACCTGGTTCCAAGCCGGGGTTGGTCCAACCCCGGCTTGGAAC
>JAQBAV010000036.1:0-5588 GCA_032126595.1 Candidatus Omnitrophota bacterium
ACGAAAAGATGAAACAAAATATCGCTAGGTCAAAAAAATAAAGGGTTTCCTGCTAAACTGTCCTATTTATAAGGACAACAGAAAACCCCTTAAAATAAAATGGCGGAGAGGGAGGGATTCGAACCCTCGGTAGCATTTTAAACACTACGACGGTTTAGCAAACCGTTGCCTTCAGCCAACTCAGCCACCTCTCCGCGTAAACTCTATACGCTCAATAGCATGTCTTTTTCTCGAGAACCCTTTAGGTTCCACGAACCCGACGATTAACATTTACTGGTAAATGTTATCTGCCGTCAGGCATCTTGTTGGGGCGAAAAACAGAAAAAAATATATTTTATTTCTGTTTTTAAGCTCCAACTATCGGAGGGTGAGTGAAACCGTTGCCTTCAGCCAACTCAGCCACCTCTCCGCATAACTCTCGTACGCTATATAAAATATCTTTTTCCCGAGAAACCGCTAGGTTCCACGAACCCGACGATCAACGTGAAAACTCTTAATACGTTCACGTATTTTATCACTATCGGCAAAACATTACAAGAGTAAGCCTGGTGATATAACCCGAAAGGACTTCGTCTTACCTACTCTAGTCTTCGGTGGTCACTTCCACCTTTACCGAATTTATGCCGCCTTCCAGACCTTGGTATCTGAGCCACTCAAATTCAGGTTTAGCGGAATGCCAGGCAAAGGCCCTGGGGAAAAGAACCTTCGCTACATTAAGAAGCCCCAGCCTGGGGTCGATCTGTATCTTATATGCACGGGTCTTAAGCCCGTTAATGTTGACGTCCTCGGTATCGACCACACTGAGAAGGATATTGTAAAATCCCGGCTCCTCGCTTACCATCTGTACCATTGCGGACTTCTTTCCGTTTTCCAATAGTTTCTGCGTATAAAGCCCCAGGAGCTGGCGGTTCACTATGTCTTTATTGAACTTGAATGTCTTTGTCCGTGTGGTATTTTTCGGGATATCCTGGTGTGTGCATACGGCGACATTCTCGGTAAAATCAAACTTTTGCTTTTCAACTCTGAGAGGGTTCCCCTTTTCATCAAATACACGTTTTTCCAAACTTAAAGGTCTGACAGTCTCTTCTGTGTTTTCGAATTCAATCTCTGCCACCCAGGAGACGGGCCCGTCGAAGCTGGAATACACGCCTTCAGCTTTCTCCGTCATTATATAAACATCGCCCTTTTTATTTATTATCTCATTGGTGGCTTTCCAGCGTTCCCTGCCTTCCATATCGCGGCATACATAACCCATATCCTCTTCCGCGGAGAAAACCGGGCCTGCGCTGGAAAATATAAAAAAGCATATTAATAGTATGGGTAATTTTTTCATAGCGAAGTTATTTTAACACTTTAGATGGTTCGCCGCAAGAAAAGCGGTATACAGAAAGGCTTCAGGCCCTTTTTATCTAAACAATATATATTTCCTTGCAAAGAAATTCCAGATAACGACAATCATCGTAGCAAACAATTTAGAGAACAAATAATGAAAATTTATATTTTCAGTAAAAAACCAGATAATATATTGGTTCAGGATAAGCCCTATGGTCCCGATCACGATAAAAATAGAGATCTCAAAATATCTGTTTTCAAATGTGCGCTTATCGAAGACCCATCTGGTATTCAGAATATAGGCCGTTACCGACCCTAATAAAAATGCCCCTAAAGCCGCCGTTAAATAGTATATTTTGAATATTTCCACAAATACAACCAGCGCACAATAATCCACTCCATACGCAATGGCGCCCGAGACAACATAGCGAAATGTCTGTATAAAAATATTGTCTGTCGCCTCTCTAAAAAGCTTATCTACCATATTTGCCTGTTATTGTTTTTCTGCTTCCGGGACGGTCTCTTTTTTACCTTCTAAGGCTACCAGCAAAGCCTCTCTTACCCTGTTCGCTGCCGCTTGAGAGAATTCTTTATTCTCTAAAGGATAAAGATCATCAAAACTCACGGGAGGCAGAATCTTTACTTTTACTTTTCCGGGATTAATAAGCTTACTGCCCTTTGGCTGTATATTTGTGCTTCCATCAATACAGATGGGAACGACCCTAACCTTTGTTTCCTGGAGAATAGAAAAACTTGAAGGTTTAAATTTCCCTAGATTATCATCGAATGAACGCGTTCCTTCGGGAAAGATAACAATTGAGCTTCCTGACCCTATAAGAGTCCTTATCGTTTGATAAGTTTTAAAAGATTTCCGGATATTGCTGCGTTCTATGGGTATATATTCTTGTAGCTTCATGTACGCACCGAAAACAGGCGTATCAAAAAGCTCTTGTTTGGCCAGGAATAGATACTGCCCGGGAACGACCCTGAAAATAATAGGCCAGTCCAGGTCGCTCTGGTGGTTTGGCATATATACGACAGTTTCATCTTTGGGCAGGTTCTCCTCTCCCGTTATTTCTAAACGTATCCCGCCTATTTTCATAAGCGTCCATGCCCAGAACTGCTCACTCTTACGGTACATCTCTCTATTTCCAGGCCAAATAACCGCATCAAAGAATAGACCCAAAGCCAGAATGACCAGCCAGTCTACCCACCATATTATTGTATGTATGACCCTTATGAATTTTCCCATCTTATCCTTTTAACTCCATAACAATGCTTCTCAGTTTTCTGCCGACTTCTTTGGATGATTCTCTGTTAATAGTGTCATAATATTCTTCAAAATGAACGGGTTTGCCGATAGTTACCTTAACTTCTCCGGGAATCTTGAGCTTCCAGGCGCCTTTAGGCAAAATAGGAAAGGTCCCATCGATCGCTATCGGAATTACGGGTTTTCTGCTCCGCTGGATTATGATAGAGGTACCTCTTCCGAATTCATTTATATTCCCGTCTAATGTCAGCTTCCCTTCCGCGAAGATAACAAAGGATCTGCCTGCCTTCAAGAGGTCTATTATCTCGTGGATCGTTTTGATCGACTTTTTCCTGTCTTTTCTGTCTAAAGAAAGAAAACCCGCCTTCCTGATGTGGTGTCCAATTGCAGGAACCTTAAAAAGTTTCCTCATTATAATGAATTTAAAGGGAAAGGGCAAATATTTTAGCATAATAAATATATCGATATAACTTTGATGATTCGGAGTATAAATAACATTTGTCCCGCGCGGGATATTCTCCAGGCCTGAAACTTTTATCTTTATAAGTGAGACTTTGAGAATAAGAGAACCCCAGAGCATTGCTCCTTTTTGATAAAATAATTTTTTTTTACCTTCATCTCTTATAAATAAGGCGACTACATAGGACACAGCATTTATAACTACGCAGGAGGAGAACACAAAAACCCAGAATATTACGCTATGAATAAATCTGAATATCTCGATCAATTAACTTCCTCTCTTTTTTTTATGCCCATCCGGTACACAACACGGTCGGAGCATAAGTGAACTCCTATATACAAAAGGATGGTGACTACCGCAACTTTAACGGGTGGAACATACATGACCGCACTTAAAAGAATGGCTCCTATGATCCAATCTGCCTGATCCCAGGGAAACCAGGGTTTTCCGGAAGGCTTGTCGAGCCTGCGTTTAATGAAACTTTCTATCAAGTCCCCCAAAAGGGCTCCCGCGCCCATAAGAGCGCCAATTAAAACAAAATTAAACTCACCGTAATCTATTACGGTATTATTTTTGAAAAAATCACTTTTAAAGAATAAAAGCG
The DNA here is from genome assembly GCA_032126595.1 of Candidatus Omnitrophota bacterium. Classification (GTDB taxonomy): domain Bacteria; phylum Omnitrophota; class Gorgyraeia; order Tantalellales; family Tantalellaceae; genus JAQBAV01. Next base: position 3,667 of record JAQBAV010000036.1, read on the forward strand.
CCTGGATGCCGGCTACAAATATTCCCGTTATAATCCCGACTACCAGACCTCTCCATGTTTTATTTTTGCCGAAAATTTCACGCCCTTTTAATCTTTTTCCGAAATCGATAGGCACCGCAAGCCTCTTGAGGGGTCCTTTAAGTACTTCGGGTAAGGGAAGACGGTTGCCGCAGGAAGCATTATGATTACCGAGAGCGGCCGGCAGTAAATACCAAAGACAGGCAAATATTAATTTGATCATGATTTATTTATTGAGCTTTTTGTAAACGTGAAATATTCTCTGGAGCACCGTAAGGTGGGAAAAAGCGGCGACTATTATCAGGGCCCAAAATACCTGGTTTATGCAAAAGCCGGCTCCCAGTATGATTATCCTGACCGATCGCGGCATAAGTCCGACTTCACATTCAGTATCCAGACTCTCCGCCTTAGCCCTGGTATAGCTTACAGCCAAAGACCCCACTATTGCAATTACAGCCCAAATGACGTAATTCGGCTCACCCAGTTTTAAAAAGTGAACCATTATCCCAAAGTAAATAACCGAATCCGCGTAACGATCAAGTACGGAATCCCAAAAATTACCAAAAACTGTAGTTTTACCTGTAGCCCTGGCTACGCTCCCATCGAGAGCATCAAAAAAACCGGCAGCCCAGATGAGTGCTCCTAAAATTAAATAACTTAACTCACCTTTAGCAATAAAAAAAGCAACGAGACAGTTAACTAAAAGTCCTATAAAGGTTACCTGGTTTGGAGTTATTTTTGTCTTTGCTAGAAGTTTTCCCGGAGCCCGGGCGATTAACCGAATGAGTTTTCCTGTTGGGTCGGACATTTTAAATTACCTTTTAGTCCTTTTTCTCTTTCCTTTAACGCTTTTTGTCCCGGTCTTTTTCTTCTTACACTTGCCGCAAGTAGCTATAAAATCCTCTACCATTTCGCGGGCCGTATTGTCATCATACTGGACGGGAGGGGACTTTTTGAAATATGCGCTTGGACCTAAAAGCGCGCCTGAAATCCCGTTATCCAGTGCAAGTTTCGCGCAGCGAACCGCATCCATAACGACTCCGGCCGAATTAGGCGAGTCTTCCACCGAAAGCCTGCATTCTAAATTCATGGGAACATCCCCAAAATGTCTGCTTTCTATGCGCAGAAAACAAAGCTTATTATCTTTCTGCCACGGCACATAGTCACTTGGCCCGATATGAACATCATCTTTATCTATTGTCCTGCCCCTATTCTGTATCTGGGAGACGACCGCATTTGTTTTTGATATCTTTTTTGAAGTAAGGCGCTCTTCCTCTTTCATATTAAGAAAATCCATATTTCCCCCGGTGTTAAGCTGGTAGGTGTGGTCTATGGGCATGCCTCTATCCAGGAATAGATTTGTCAGGGTTCTGTGAAGAATGGTTGCACCTACCTGTGACTTTATGTCGTCGCCTATAACCGGTAGGCCCTTTTCCTTGAACCTGTTCTGCCAGTATTCTTCCCTTGCTATAAAAACTGGTATACAATTTATAAAGGCGCATCCCGCATTTAGCACCTGTTCGACGTACCATTTTGTAGCTTCTTCCGAGCCTACAGGCAGGTAATTAATAACGACATCAGTCTTCGTTTTCTTAAGAATGCCTGCTACGTCATCCGTTTTTCCCGGGGCTTTTTTAACTATTCTTGATACATACTTGCCAAGCCCGTCATGGGTCATTCCACGGCTGACTTTAACCCCGAGACGCGGAACTTTAGCGAAAACAGCGGTATTGTTAGGTTTCACATAAATGGCTTCAGCCAGGTCCTTGCCTACCTTATTTTTATCGATATCAAAGGCAGCTGAAAACTCTATATCGTTTATATGGTAGCCGCCCAGGTTGACATGCATAAGGCCCGGTATAAAATCTTTATCTTTTGCTTTTTTATAATATTCGGCTCCCTGG
>JAQBAV010000037.1:0-3313 GCA_032126595.1 Candidatus Omnitrophota bacterium
CAAATGATGATGGTTATGGGAGTAGTAGTAACCTCTTTGGACGATTTTGTCGTGTATCTTAATTGCGACTTTCGAGACGCGTTTTAGTTGCAGCAGTACGGATTTGATGCGGTAGACGCGGTGACAATAGAAGAAAGACAAAAATATCTTTTCGCCAAAGTTGTAGATATATTAAAGAAGGATATGCACTTCAAGGACAAGGATGAAGCAAGAACATTCTTTTATAATCTCCGGCATACATTTATTGATTGGAACTACAAGGAGTGGGACACAGACGAGTTTAAAAAACAGGAAAAAGAAGTGAATGATCTATTAGAAAGCGGTGTCAAAGAAAAAGCCGCGACTAAATAAAGGAAAATAATAATGAAAAAAGTTTGCACAAAAATCTTAAGCATTGCAGGCAACGTTATAAAAGTAAAAGCCGATGGAATCGCCTATGAAGAATTGGCGGAAGTTTCAACGTCCAGCGGCAAGTCGCTTGCACAGGTTATAAGACTTAATGAAGATATGGTTCACCTTCAAGCATTTGCCGGAGCTCGAGGGATATCTACGGGAGACGAGGTAAAATTTTTGGGGCATCCCATGAAAGTGGGTTTTTCATCCAACATGATGGGTAGAATTTTTAATGGAAGCGGGATACCTAGAGACAATGGCTCTGAAATCACCGAGGACTTGATAGAAATAGCCGGGCCGGCAGTCAATCCACCCAAAAGAATTATTCCTAAAAATATGGTCAGAACCAATATACCCATGATAGATGTTTTTAATTCTTTGGTTGAATCTCAAAAGCTTCCTATCTTTTCTGTTTCAGGGGAGCCCTACAACGAGTTGCTTGCAAGAATAGCTCTTCAAGCCGAGGTTGATATAATCATCTTAGGAGGGATAGGACTAAAGTATGACCAGTATATGTATTTTAAAAACACCCTTGAGGAAGGGGGCGCACTATCAAGAGCAATATTTTTTGTTCATACAGCAGCAGACCCTATTGTGGAAGGATTAATGGTTCCAGACCTTTCATTGGCTGTTGCAGAAAAATTCGCCTTATCAGGGAAAAAGGTACTAGTGCTCCTTACGGACATGACAAACTTCGCTGACGCTCTTAAAGAAATAGCAATAACCATGGAACAAGTACCTTCAAATAGAGGGTACCCCGGAGATCTTTATAGCCAGCTTGCATCAAGATATGAAAAGGCAGTTGACTTTGAAGGCGCCGGGTCAATTACGATTTTGGCAGTTACAACAATGCCGGGCGACGATATTACGCACCCCGTTCCGGACAACACCGGGTATATCACAGAAGGCCAATTTTATCTGCGTAACGGCAGAATTGAACCTTTCGGTTCTTTAAGTAGGCTTAAACAGCAGGTAAATAAAGACACACGCAAAGACCACAGAGCAATAATGGACGGGATGATACAGCTTTATTCTCAATACAAGGAAACAGAAGAGAAAAGGGCCATGGGTTTCAGGATGAGTGATTGGGATAAGAAGCTTCTTAAGTATGGGGATCTTTTTGAAGACCATATGATGAACCTCAAAGTTAATATTTCCCTGGAAGAAGCACTGGATAACGGATGGAAAATTCTTGGAGAGTGTTTTAACCCGGAAGAAACCAACTTCCGAAGTGAACTCGTGGAAGAATTTTGGCCTAAATGAGTTCTTAGTTCGTAGTACGCGCACTTTGTTCGCTTGGAGTTTGGAGATAAAGAAATGAAAGAGTTCAACTTTGAAAAATTAGATGTATATAGAAAAGCAGAAGATTTAGCAAGCCAAATATATGGATTGACTAAAGAGTTTCCAAAAGAAGAAGCGTTTGGGATTACTTCACAATTAAGAAGAGCCGCGGTATCTATCGCACTAAATATAGCAGAAGGATCCGCAAGGCCAAAAAAAGATTTTAGTCGTTTTGTAGATATGGCCAGGGGTTCAGTTTTAGAATGTGTAGCAATAGTGCAAATTTCCCTGAAACAAAAGTATATTAAAGAGGAAACGGTAGAGAGATTAAGAACACAATTAGAAGAAATTTCCAAAATGTTAAGCGGTCTTAAAAGCTCTCTAAACAGAGGAGCGAACACTTATCATCGAAACACTACGAACAACGAACTAAAAACAATGAACTAATTATGGCAAAACTAAGACTTACTAAAAACGAACTAAAAAAACAAAAAGATGCACTGAAAAGATTCAGTCAGTATCTTCCTACACTGCTTTTAAAAAAGCAGCAGCTTCAGGTGGAGCTTCAAAAAATACACCAGGCCCAGGAAGAAGAAAAGAAGAAAAGAGCATATTTGAAAGCCACGGTTTATAAGTGGGCAGACGTTTTCGCTGAAGATATCAAGATAGAAGAACTAATAAGAGCCGAAGAAGTAGTTACCCAAGAAGGAAACATAGCAGGAGTAGATATACCAATTTTCGATAGAGTGGTGTTTGAAGAAAAGAAGTACGACTTTTTTTTAACGCCTATTTGGTTGGACTATGGCATAGAAGCGATGAAAAAAGTAATGGAATTAAACGCTCAGATGGAAATACTAAAGAAACAACAAGATCTCATCAAGGAAGAACTCCGAATTACGACACAAAGAGTTAATCTTTTTGAGAAGGTTAAAATTCCTGAGACGCGTGAAAACATAAGAAAGATACAAATAGTGCTTGGGGACATGCAAACAGCAGCCGTTGTTACAGGAAAGATTGCAAAAGAAAAGATACAAAAGAAACAAAAAGCCGTGGCGATAAAATGATAGTTAAAATGAAAAAATTAACATTGCTGGTTTCTGAAAAAGAGAGGGAAGTGTTTCTTGCCGAACTCAGAAAAGCCGGAGTGGTGCATATTAAATACGGCAAAGAGCCGATAAGCCACGATATTAATTTTGTTGAAGACAGGATTTTCAACATTGAAAAAATGATCTCCATTCTTTCGCCGTACAAAGAAAACGGAAAAGCGGAGGAGGAAGTGCAGAACGCGGAGCTCTTGCCGGGAGATACGGAAAGAATTGTAGAGCTTTATGAAGACCGGGAGGAGCTTGCGGCTCTTGTAGGTGACCTTGAACAAAAGGTAGCATGGTTTGATGCTTGGAGTCAGTTTGATCCCGAAGACATTGAACTTTTTAAGAAAAAAGGCTTACACATAAAGCTATACAAGGTGAGAAAAGGCGAATTTAAAAAGCTAAAGGATAAGAAAAATATATTCCTTAGTAAAAGAGAAAAAGGGTATGAATACGTAGCCGTAGCTTCTTTTGACGAAAACAAGACCCTCGAGTTCGACGAAATAATTCCACCTAAGAAAAGTCCCGACAAAATAAAAGAGGAAATAGGG
>JAQBAV010000038.1:0-3158 GCA_032126595.1 Candidatus Omnitrophota bacterium
AAAAGGTTATACGCCTGGTCTTCTGTAAGGCCCTGCTCCTTCATAAGAATACCTTTTGCCTTTTCGACCTTCTTTCTGGATTCAAGTTCTTCCTGAATAACCTTGGTCTTAACCATAAGCTCCGTATTCTCAATAGCTACCGCCGCCTGGTTAGCCACCGCGCTTAAAAGGTCGATGTCTGTTTTGGTGAATTCATAAGCGTCGACCGTATAGACATTTAATACACCGATAACCTCATCCTTTACAAGCATGGGAACGCTGAGCATGGAAACAAGTTTTTCCTTCTGCGCCAGTTCTTTTTCCTTATATCTTTCGTCCTTTACAACATCGGGTATTACTACAGGCTTTCTATCCTTAGCCACAAGCCCGACGATACCTTCCCCTATCCTGATGCTTCTATCTTTAAGATATTCCTCGCTCATAGCCTGCGTAGCTCGTATTTTAAGTTCGCCTGAATCTTTATCCAATAGCCATAGGGCGCATATCTTCGCATTAATAACATTAGCCGTAAGACTAACTATAAGCTTAAGTATGTCCTCTAAGTAAAGATCACTTGTTATTGCCTTACTGATCTTAGTAAGCGTCGAAATATATTCTTTATCAGCTTTTTTCTTCGGCATAATTTTTCCTTTTTTTAATAAGAACATGATTTACGAACATCCAATATGTGAGTAAATCATTTGTTCGCATTGAACCCAGCACTAATTTTATTGTAAATTAGTGCTGGGTAAATTCGCACCTATAAAATCGGGCTCATTTACATAAATAACATTTCTGCATAAGTTGGCAGCGGCCAAATATCATCCGCAACTACACATTCTAATGCGTCCACCGCTCCTCTAAGAGCATTCATCGCTGCAATTATCTTTACTGTTGAGCCCGATGCTATAGCCTTGTCAACCTTTCCTACTCCTTCAAGAGTCTCTTCTGTTAATGAGCTGACGTCTTTAAGTAATTTTTGAGTCTCTTTTACTACGCACCCGCAGTCTTTTAAGCTCTCAATTGTATCAGCCAGATCACCCTGATATTCTAAAGCAGCTGGAATTATCATGGTCTTTGCCATATGTGTCGCGACCTTAGCTTCTATGTCTATCGTTTTCTCATACTGTTCAGTGTATATTTCATTTCTTGAAGCGAGCTCTTCCTTAGAAAGTACTTTATATTTTTCGAAAAGCTTAACAGCGTCTTCACTTTCCATGGCCTTTAAAGCTTCCGGAGTGGTTTTTAGGTTCGGCAGTCCTCTTTTTTCAGCTTCCTTATGCCACGCTTCCGTATAGTTGTCGCCATTAAAGAGTATTCTCTTGTGCTTTTTAACTATACCTTTAAGTACCACCTGCAAGGACTCGTTAAAGTCTTTACCTGCTTTAACGTCTGCTTCTAACTTTGTACATATCTCATTAAGGGCATCAGCCATGATGGTGTTAAGAACAACGTTCGCGCTCGCACAGCTCTGGTTTGAACCTACCGCTCTGAACTCAAATTTATTGCCCGTAAAAGCAAACGGGCTGGTTCTATTTCTATCGGTAACATCTCTCGGTAGAGGCGGCAGGGACGTTACTCCAACCTCGATTATTCCGCCTTCTTTAGAGCTTTTAGCTCCGCCTTTTTCGATCTGCTCGATAATGTCAGAAAGCTGCTCGCCTAAAAATATCGAAAGTATCGCCGGAGGTGCTTCATTGGCTCCCAACCTGTGATCGTTACCGGCTGAAGCAACCGTAGCCCTGAGTAGCGGCGCATATGTATCTATTGCTTTCATTAAAGCGCAGATAATGGTCAAGAACTTGGCGTTTTCATGCGGGCTGTCTCCCGGTGTCAGCCAGTTCTTTCCGTCCGGACCTGTAATCGACCAGTTATTATGCTTACCTGAACCATTTACTCCTGCAAATGGTTTTTCATGCAATAGACATACAAAGTCATGTCTTTCAGCAACCCTCTTTAAGATGTCCATCGTAAGCATGTTGTGATCAACCGCAAGGTTCTGCTCTTCAAAAACAGGAGCTATCTCAAATTGTGAAGGACAAACCTCGTTATGTCTTGTCTTAGAAGGAATGCCCAAAAGCCACAACTCCCTATCAAGTTCATCCATAAAGGTCATAACCCTTGTTTTTATGGCTCCGAAGTAATGGTCATCCATCTGCTGGTGCTTTGCCGGGCTTCTTCCGAAAAGGGTTCTTCCTGTCTGGATAAGGTCAAGTCTCTGTTCATAATAGTTCTTATCTATAAGGAAATATTCCTGTTCGGCTCCAAGCGTCGCATAGGCGCGGTCACCATCGGTTTTGATACCAAATAGTTCTGCTAAACGGCATACCTGTTCGGATAGAGCATTTATACTTCTTAATAGCGGAGTTTTCTTATCCAGCGCTTCACCATGGTATGAATAAAATGCTGTCGGTATACAAAGTGTAGCGCCTATCTCGCCTTCCTTAATAAATGCTGGGCTGGTTGGATCCCATGCCGTATAGCCGCGGGCTTCAAAAGTCGCTCTCAGACCTCCCGAAGGAAAACTTGATGCGTCAGGCTCGCCCTGAATAAGCTCTTTACCTGAAAACTTTAATACTACTCCGCCCTCTCCATCGGGCGAAATAAAAGAGTCGTGTTTTTCCGCTGTTGCGCCTGTCAATGGCTGGAACCAATGGGTAAAGTGCGTAGCGCCCTTTTCCACTGCCCAGGTCTTCATGGCCTCGGCAACTTCATCAGCAATACTCGAGTCTATGGTCTTGCCTTTTTTAATAGTGTCCCTTAACGAATTATATGCAGCTTCTGAAAGGTAATTCCGCATATTTTTAAGACTGAATACGTTTTCACCGTAAAGATCAGCAATTGTCTTCATTTCTAGATCGTTAGTTTTATTATCCATATCTAACTCCTTTTTTTAGTTATTTTAGCACTAAAACCATTTATATCAACAAAAATAAAAAACGCCCTTTCCCCGCTTCTCGGTGCGAGTAAAAAGGACGTCATTATCCTAACTATTTCTTTCTTTGAATTGTCTCTTTGGCCACTTTCAGTAGTAGCCTAAAAATAAAAAAGACGTTCGTCTCCCGAACGCCTCATCGCTTCTTTGAAACACACATCTTTGTGCTTCGATTATCATTCTACTCTTTTTTAGCCGTTTGCCAATAAAAAATGCAAGAAATTTTTACATATCTAGCGTAGAC
>JAQBAV010000039.1:0-2932 GCA_032126595.1 Candidatus Omnitrophota bacterium
GAGATGGCAGATACATTTTCAGGATGCGAGATCGTAGAGCTCGGTATACAGATAGAGAAGAATGGAAAAGATTTTTTTAGCGCTGTAAGTCTTCAGGCTAAGAGTGAGGATGCTAAAGAAGTTTTCCAATTTCTGTCTAATGAGGACGACAAGCATACCGAAGTTTTTCAAAATCTATTCAAAACCGCATGCAGCTATAGTCCGGAGGGCCTATACCCTGAAGAGTATTTCGCGTATATGAATAGCCTGGCTTCAAGCTATGTTTTTACAAAGAAAGATAAAGGCATTGAAGCTGCCAAAGAAGCTAAAAGCGATAAAGAAGCAATAGATGTGGGTATTTCGTACGTAAAAGATGCGATTCTTTTTTACGAGGGCATGAAAAAGGTCGTTGCGGAAAAAGATATGGAAATTGTTGAAAAATTGGTCCAGGAAGAAAAGAAGCATCTGGAAGAGCTTTGCAGTTTAAAGAAAAGAGTGTGCGGACCGGACGCGGAATGCACATGCTAATTAAGAGGGGGAGATCATGGCAAAGAAAGTAGTAGTTTACAGTACGCCGACATGTCCGTTTTGCCAGAGAGTAAAACAGTTTCTTGCCGATAACAATATAGAATTTGAAAATATTGATGTAGCGGCCGACCAGACCAAGGCTCAAGAAATGACGGAAAAGTCGGGTCAGATGGGCGTGCCGATACTCGATATTGAAGGCGAAATAATCGTAGGGTTCGATAAAGACAAAATCTCACAAGCTCTAGAGATATAAAAACAAATAAGCTATGTATGACTTAATTATAATTGGCGCAGGTCCAGCCGGCATCACTGCAAGTGTTTACGCTGCACGTAAACAAATGAATTTTCTTGTTATAACCGAGGACATAGGCGGTCAGACCGTCTGGAGCGGAGATATAGAGAACTACACAGGATATCAATTTGTTTCAGGACCAGAACTAGCGGCAAAGTTCGAGGAACATATGGAGAAATATAATGTTCCCGTAAAGTTAAACGAAAAAGTTACTTCTATTGAAAAAAGTAGTAACAAGATAGTTGTAAAAACCAGCAAAGAGACCTATGAATCCAGAACTGTTATTATTGCTTCCGGGAAAAGATCTACAGAACTAAAAGTTCCCGGCGAAAAAGAATTCAAGAACAAAGGTCTTACTTATTGTGCGACTTGTGACGGTCCATTGTTTGGAGGGAAAGACGTTGTTATTGTAGGCGGCGGAAACTCCGCGCTGGACGCAGCTCTTCAACTTATAAAAATAGCTAAAAACGTTTATATAGTTGACATTAATCCCAAACTCGGCGGCGATCCCATAATGCGCGAGAAAGTAGTAGCGAGCAGCAATGTAGAAGTTATTAGTAATTCTGTGGTAATGTCCATAGAAGGAGAGAAGTTTGTAAAAAGCGTTAAGATTAAAACGTCCGGAGAAGAAAGAGAGTTGGCAGTCGAAGGCGTTTTTGTTGAGATTGGACTAGAGCCCAATTCCAGCTTTACAAAAGACATAGATAAGAACGATAAAGAAGAAATAATTGTTAATTGTAATAGTGAAACCAATATCCGCGGCATATATGCAGCAGGAGACGTGACAGATGTTCCTGAAAAACAGATAATCATAGCTGCTGGCGATGGAGCAAAGGCAGCCTTAGGCGCATTCAAATATTTATCAAAGTTATCCGACAAAGACATTAATTAGTAGGCATTATGATCACAAAAGATAGATTATTGGCAGGACTTAGCGAGTCAACATATGTTGAAGAAGGTATGATAACGGTCTTTACTAATTTCACGAAAGCCTTAGTAAAATTGACAGAAGGCCTGGAAGAAGAAAAAGCCAAGAAAATAGATCACCTTCTCACCAGGCTTTATAAAGATTCGTCCAGGCATAAAAAGATGATAGAAGATTTAATAAAAAAAATAGAGAAAAGTCCGAAGAATGAATACTGATATTTTACTAAAGGAATTTGAAGAAATATTAACCCTAGAGATAAGGGCGAAGCATTTCTATGATCACTACATCGAGCAGGTGGATGACCCGGAAGTTAAAGAGATACTTACTTCTATCCGCGATGATGAAAAGATGCATGTAAAGGTTGCGGAAGAGCTTATAGAGATCATATCCTAATTTAACCCCTCCAAATGAAAGAATTAATCCGAGATTATAACAAAAGAAAAAAGATAATAAGAGGAAGACTAAAAGATTTTAAGGAAGTTTGGAAAAGGCCCGATAAAAAAATCTTTGAAGAACTTTGCTTTTGTATTTGCACGCCTCAATCAAAAGCAGTTAACTGCGATAAGGCGATTACCTCTTTGGCTAAAAGCGGTATGCTTTTTGAGGGAAATATAAATGAAATAAGAGCCGGACTTAAGGCAGTTAGATTCCCTAATAATAAATCCAGGTTCATCCTGGAAGCGAGAAAGCTTTTTACGGAAGGCGGCAGTATAAAGATTAAAAACAAAATAAACGAAAAAGACATTCCTGCTACACGTTACTGGTTTGTCCGCAATGTTAAGGGTTTGGGTCCAAAAGAAGCGAGTCACTTTTTGAGAAATATTGGTCTTGGGAAGGATATAGCAATACTAGACGTACACATACTAAGAAACATGGTAAAATATAAAGTAATAAAGGAGCATCCTAAAACTTTAACAGAAAAAAAATATATACTTCTAGAGAAGAAACTGAAAGTATTTGCAGAAAAAATTAACATACCGATGGACGGACTTGATCTATTATTCTGGTCGCGCGAAACCGGAAGTATTCTTAAGTAATAAGAAGGTTCCTCGTAATGATATTTAAATGAACGTAGAGAAACCGGAAATATTTTCAAGTAATAAGAAGGTTCCTCGTAATGATATTTAAATGAACGTAGAGAAACCGGAAATATTTTCAAGTAATAAGAAGGTTCCTCGTAATGATATTTAAATGAACGTAGAGAA
>JAQBAV010000040.1:0-2905 GCA_032126595.1 Candidatus Omnitrophota bacterium
CTTTATCCGTCATTGCGAGGAGCGTCTATTATTTGTCATTGCGAGGAGCCGAAGGCGACGCGGCAATCTCTTACAGCTTATAGCTTAAAGCTTAAAGCCTATGGCTTATCGCCACATAGTGGGGTATAATAATATAAATAATCTGAAAGGGGATAATAAAAATGCTTATTAACATCTTATACTTTACATCAACGGGCAACACTCTATGGATTGCCGGAGAAGCTAAAAAACTCTTCGAAGAGAAGGGGCATATCGTTAACCTCTTTGAGGCCGTCACAACAGGTCCGGAATTCTCCGAAAACTGCGATATGATCGGCGTATTTTATCCCGTATGGGGCTCGGACATGCCGGAACCGGTCAAAGATAAAATGAACGCTCTGAAAGAAGGCGAGGGCAAGAAGATATTTCTTGTAGGGGACTGCGCCGTTTTTACGGGCGACACCGGCATGCATTGGAAGAAGATCCTGGAAAAGAAGGGTTACAACGCATTCTACGTGGACCACCTTAGAATGCCCATAAACATAAATGTACCCGGATGGAATCTATGGAAGGTTCCGGATAAAGATAAACAGGAAAAGCTGTTCGCCGAAGCGGCTTCTCGTTTGAAAGAAATCTGCTCATCCGTTCTCGAGGGAAAAGGTAAGGTCGACGGAACTAGTCCTTTTTCCAGGTTCTTCGGCTGGTTCCAACGCCTACTTTTAGAGCCTTTTACAAATTATGCCAAAAAATTCTTCATGTGCGACAGCGAAAAATGCACAAGATGCGGACTCTGCTACCGCGTGTGCCCGGTGAACAATATAACCATAGATCAGGACAAGGGTGCGGTTTTCGGAGATAACTGTATTATCTGCATGAAGTGTTACAACCTCTGCCCGGTGAGCGCTGTACTTGTCGACAAGGGCAGTAAAGACGTTAAAAGATACCGGAGGTACAAGGGCCCGGGAAGGGGCATCAAGCCTGTGGAGTACCGGTAATATTTTTAAAATAAGGGGCAATATGAAGAAACTATTTATATGTGTTATCTGCGCGGTGATCTTTATTTCGGGGGTCACGCTGTCGTTCGCTGCGCTCAAAGGGTCCGACGACTACTATGATATTTCCGGTGTATGGATGAACGAGAAGGATTATCCGCCGGATACGGGTGATACGTTTTACAGGATAAGGAAGTTCGGCGACGAGTATTTTGTCGAACCGTTCAGAGAAGATAATGTCCGTCCGATGCCCGATACTTACCGGATCAAGGTGAGCGGCAATGTTGTCGAGGCTATGGTCACAGAGGACAAGACACGTCTATGGACTAACGGCAGGATATTCACCCATGTAGCTTCGGGGTTTTTAAGCGACGATCATGAGAAAATAACGATGGAGTACACCTCGACAATGCCCACGGGAGCCGTTGGGGACAGGGTCAACGGATGGCGGGAAATCCCGGTAACTGTCACGTGGGTCAGGATAGGTAAGTAGAAAATTGACATACTAAAAGGGGATATAGTATTTTAGTCGATAACGGGAGGCGTAAAAATGGTAATAAAGAAAAAGAAAGTTGTGAAAAAGAAAGCTGCAAAGAAAGGGTCTGTAAAAAATAAAATAGATATTGGAGATTTGCTGGGTGAATTACAGGCGAGGTTTGATGGTCTTAATGATAAACTCGATGCTTTATTATCAAGAACGGCAAGTCTATCCCATGCGATAAGCACGGAACGCGACCCGGGGTTCAAGACACGGGCGTCAATGCCACAAAAGCCTCCTATACCGCAGGATCGAGATCCAAGAAAAAGACCAATGTACAAAGTTATTTGTGCGGAGTGCAAAAAAGAATCCGAAGTGCCTTTTAGGCCCGTAGCGGATCGTCCGGTTTACTGTAAGGCATGTTACGCTAATCGTAGAGCTGGTAGCGGCCCTAGAAATCTTCCGGATAGAGAACAGCTCGTAGCAGAGATTTCCAAAACATTGAATATTGACATAAGCGCGCCATCCAAGACCAAAGCGGTTAAGGCCAAGAAGGCTGCGGCTAAGAAAACTAAATCTAAGGCACCTAAAACTAAAAAGGCTAAATCCAAAACTTCTAAAGCGAAGAAATAAGGCTTTCATAGTTGATAATGGGAGTGGGGAGAGATTGTTATGAAAAGAATAGCAGTTATATTACTTACATTGAGTTTATGTTTTTCAGCCTGGGCCCAACAAGAGGGAATGTATTCGGTAAAAGTTGTTGTGTCCGGGTATAAAGATGCAACTATTCAAGATTATATTGAAACGAAATTACACTCTTTGGGGGATGTTGTAATTGATGACAATGATCCGGATTTTGTTTTATCCGTAAAAAGTTCGGGAATACCCAATGCAGCTTTTAATAATGAAATATTACAGTTTACAGTTTCATATATGATTTATTCAAATAAGTATGTGTATATTGATCATGGAGTTAGTTATGCAGGATTAAATCATGTGCAGGACTTGGCGGATCATATTGTGATGGAATTCAACACGATTGCTTTGAATTTTTTCAGATAATAACTAGGAGTAATTTATAAAAAGGGGTCTATTATGATGGGTAGAAAAAATATTGGTATAGCTGTCTTACTGATCTTATCGGCGTTGTTTACAGTAGTTAAGAGCGGAAATCTGTTTGCATTGGAAATGACCGACAGGGAAGTGGTTGTGAAAGGAAACGACGCATTTGCGTTTGATCTCTATGCGCAGCTAAAAGAGAGCGAGGGAAATTTGTTCTTTTCACCATTTAGTATATCAACGGCTCTGGCCATGACTTATGCGGGAGCACAAGGTGATACGGCAGCACAAATGGCCGTTGCTTTACATTTTGATCTGGACCAGAAACGTCTCCACCCGGCTTTTTTAGAGCTTATACAGCCGCTAAACGCTGAGACAGAATATCAAGGTTATAATA
>JAQBAV010000041.1:0-5193 GCA_032126595.1 Candidatus Omnitrophota bacterium
ACACTGGACTTATAAAAATTATAATTACTTGCTATTTTGCCGTTCCTCAAGTATATTATCAGCTTGTGAGAGTATTATTCTACTCTAACTTAAAAAGGAGGAAAAATGTTAAAGAAAGTAATTAGCGTTTGTCTTGTGATAATGTTAACTACCACCACTGCACACGCTTTAACTGACGCGCAGCGAGCAGAACAGCGCAGGCAGCAGCAGTCTGCACAAAGTGCATACCAGGCAAGTGCGGATTCCTATAATCAGACTTCTCAAGAAGCTGCCGAGGCCAGGAACACCGCCAGAAATGTTCGGGATGTTTCAGTGTATACTGTTGTAGGTGGTGCTACAGCCGGAGCTGGCGGGGCAGCAGCAGGTGCAGGACTTAAAGCATACGATATCTATACCGATACAGATGATTAAAAGTGCGATGGAACCTAACGAAAGGCAAATATATAGAGAGTTTAGAGAAAAGTCGGATACTTTTCGGGGGAGTCCCGATGAGCATGTTGAGATGGCGGAAAAACTTAAGAGTGCTCTGGCAGTAAAATACGATCTAACATTTCAGATGGTCAATGACATTTTGTCTAAAGGTATTCTTACAGATCTTTGGGATGCTTTTGGAGATAAGAAATAAATAGAAGAAGGGGAGAATCATGAGACTTAAGAAAAATACTGTTTTGTGCGTATTGCTTGTAGCATACATATCCCTTGCGATGGTAATCGGCACAAATGTTGCGTATGCTGCTGGATGGCCCGAAAATATAAGCGGGCGATGGGTAAGTAATAGTAACGAATTTACGGAACCTTCCGGCAGAACTTGGTACACGCCGGGTAATATACACGAGATTCAAGTAACTGGTAATAGAATACAAATAATAATCATTGCATTTGGCATAGGCAATCGTAATCATCAAGATAAACGCAACTCTGATGACTTTTTATCTTTTAGGGGCACAATTGATGGAAATCGAGCTAGTGGCACGTCTTACTCCTGGTCGCACAGCGGCAATATTAACGATCGCCTTGAAACCACAACATCTTATCCGGACACCAGGACAATTGTACTTAATGGTGACAAATTGTATTTTGGTGATTTAACGCTTACGAGGGAGTAGGGGAGTTTTATTTTATAAAGAAAGGTTATTATGAAAAAATTTTTATTAGTTGTTTTGATGTTACTTATATCGAGCTCTGCCATTGCTTATACGCCTCAAGAAGTAGTTGATTTTTTCGGGCAGCACAAGCCGTTCGAAAATGATGGTGTGGATGACAACATGGTAAAAATTTGTACGACTTATGTTGATTCATTGTTTTATGACTCAAATCTTAAAGATTTTTATGTTCAGGAAGCCGAGAATTCAACTTATATAGTCAGAGTTGTTTTCAATGTCGGGAAACCAAAACCCGGTGCTTCAGAAAATGTCCCGGAATACCTGAAAGATGAAGTGCTGAATATAAAAAATGAGTTGAACTTGGACTGGTTTGTGGATATAAACGGGGGGAACGTAGAGACCCGTAACACGCTTGCATCGGACTGTATTATGTTTTACGCAGACATGCTTAGTTCACAATAAGGGGAGTTTGGATAATCTCGACGGAGAAGTGAGACCATTATGAAAAACCATTCGGTACTTTCCATTCTAGTAGTTGCTATCTCTATTGTTCTCCTCCAGGCTGGATACGGGGTAACAAAAGAGAGCAGCGCTATACAAGCAGAAAAAACTGCTCCTATGAGCAAGCTTGTCGCTACTGGGAGTAAAGAGGAACGGATGACTGAACTTGCCAAAGATGATCTGGCCGCTCTTCTGGGAGTCAAAAAAAGTGATATTTCGATAGAGTCGGTAACGGAAGAGATCTGGACAAGTGGAGCTCTCGGGTTTCCGGAAAAAGGAAAGTTCTACACTCAGGCGCTTGTTAACGGATATAGGATCATTCTCATCCACAAGGGCAAAAGATATGAATATCATACGAATTCCGAGGGGTATGTCAAACTTGATCCGAAAGCAAGAAGCGCTTCCCTAAAACTTAGCCAGTCACTTTCAGCACCAATTATTGAATCCAAAGCAGATATATCTCCCGATGATATTATTGATTATGTTGTTATGGACAACTGGGAATACAGTAAAGCCCGCGAAAGATGGCTCGGGCCAGACCCAACTTTTAAGCTTGCCAGAAGGATATATATTTCTATAAGAGTTACCTTGTACGGGCTAGAGGGATCCAGAATTAATACACCGGAAGAATTTGAAGAGCCGCTAGACCAAATGTTCATGGGCGACCAAAAGACTATCGAAACCGTTATGATCGATGGTGCTAAAGCAAAGAGCATACGTATATATAGTGAACGAGGCGACCACATTGATTATCACGGCGGTTATGTCCCGCCTGATTACATTCTTGATGAATTTGTTATTCTTCCTCTTGAAGAAGGATTTCTTGTTTTTAACTTTACCGCGCACTGGCACGTTCCTCTACCGGATTTGTCTCTTTCACCTGAGGAGGCAGATAGCGACACAGATAGGGCATTCCTTATCGTTTTACAGGAATGGCAAAGCTTTCTTAAAAGCTGCCGTTTCAAAGAACGAAATAACTAATACCGCTTCACTCGTCTTCGCTCGTGGAACCAGCAGTAGGGGCTTAGCAAAGAAGTCCTGGTTTCGCTGCACCCCGTTAGAAATTAATTTCTAACGGTGGTCCCGCAAAATGTCCAAACATGCGAAATTGTCCGGCAGTCTGTAAGTCTTATATTGTCATAAGTTTATATAAACACTGGACTTATAAAAATTATAATTACTTGCTATTTTGCCGTTCCTCAAGTATATTATCAGCTTGTGAGAGTATTATTCTACTCTAACTTAAAAAGGAGGAAAAATGTTAAAGAAAGTGATCAGTATTTGTGTGGTGTTACTTTTTGCCGCGTCCAGCTTTTCCTACGCGGGCATGAAGAACGAGGATATCGCTGCATACGAATCGCAGAAAAAAGGTCTAAATGATCAGATGAAGACTTTAAGAGATGACTACAAACAGCAGATGAAAGATTCCGACAAGTCCTATATGGACAAATTCGGCAAGCTTGACAAGGGCGACAAGGAAGGCAGAAAAGCGCTCCTAAAACAAAAGAGAACCGCAAAAGAACAACTTCAGATGGATTACCGCAAAAAACATCAAACTTTAAAAGATCAGGTTGATGCGCTTAAGCAAACACGTAGACAAGACAGAGAAACAGCGGGAAAAACCAAGAAAGAAATGAAGAAAGAAACAAAACAAGTGAAAAAAGAAACGAAGGAAACGAAAAAAGGCGACATGAGCGGAAAGGGTAAAAAGAGCGGAAAATATGTAAAGTAAAATATATAACGTAAAAAAATAAATGATTTAGACCAAAAAAGGCGGGTACAAGAAATTGTACCCGCCTTTTTTATTACTATTAAAGCCAGACCCGGATTGGAATAATATATGCGAGCAATAGCACTCCGGGGTAGGGCGCTATTCCGATAGTTTGTTGAAGAAAGTTTTTACATTATCCATTATCTGGGTTTTCATATGACTGAAAATTTCCATCTCCCATTTTGGATTTTTTAAAGTTCCCCTGAGGTGTGCCTTACCTATAACCTTGCCTACATTGGTTATAAAATTGCGTATAGAAACGCCCCATTCTTCCTCTTCTTCTATCTCGGAAGGAAGAATTCTGTTCTCAAAGGTAAAGTTCAGGTTGCCGTCGAAATCCATATAACCGTCTCCGAATATAAAAAGATCACCCCCCGAAAGAACAAGATCTTTTGTGATAAATTTACGGTCTCTTATATTAAAAGAGCCTATTGCGGATGAAATCTTGATTATTTCAAAAGCAGGGATTACGTTCTGTGCGGCGGAATATATGTCTCCTAAGAGAGGGGTGATTATAGGCATTTTCCCGAGATTGGCGTTATAAATTACTATTTCCAGATTTCCTGTATACGTATCTTGACTTCTGGCATTACCCTGAAGTTTAAAGTTTGAATCCAATTTTCCCGTAACCGGACTTTTCTTATCGCCCAGAGAATGTATTAACCTCTCAAAATCAGCGTGTTTGAATGTTCCATTCATTATGAAGGGATATTTACCTTCTTCAAGAAATGCCGCAAGGTCTATAGAAAATAAGCCTCCGCAATAAAGCCCGGTTATGTAGGGGATCGAGAGGCGCCCGTTATTTAAAATAAGTTCACTGGTTATATTGTAAAGTTCTGCCTTGCCGATTAAGAGTTTTTTTGAAGAAAAAGAAGCACGAATGTAATGTTTTTTAATATCTTTATTGTCAGAAAGATAAAAGATGCCGGACTGTATTTTTCCGGCAGGTGATAACTTCTGTGTTTTTGTCTCAAGGTTTAGGTAGTGGAACATGTCGATAACGTCCATGCCGCTGCCCTTAACGTAAATATCCGAGCTGATAGCGCCTTGCAGGTTTTTGGCGTCCCCCGGTTCGACATTTTCAAGCTTAAAGTCGGCTTCAAAAGGGTAAAGGGGATCTGATATCGACATTTCGGCATGTCCGGAAAAAGTGCCGTTACGGGAGTTGAAAATAAAATTCGGCACCCTAAGAGATCCCGAATCTATGTTTAAAACAACGTGTGTGTTTGAAAGATCATTATTTTTGAATTTAAGAGTTTTGATCTTTAGGTCAGAAGATAGTTCGATATTTTTTAAAAGCTCCATCTTTTCTATTATGTTTTTGGGGCCCGCTTTTTCATCCTTAATGTTTTCTGAAGAATATTCAATAAAAGGTTTTATGTCTCCCTTAAATGAAATATCTGCGCTTAATGGGCCTCGAGCGGTAACTTCAGGAGAGATCATATTTTTTAGAAGAGAAGAGGAATCCATTTCTGTTATGGTAATCGCGGAGGTTAAAGGCAGGTTCTCATCAAGAAGATCCAGCTCTCCCTTAAAACTAAATCCGCCTTGAAAAGTTTTAAGAGTGCTCTTTGATATGTTTAATATTCCTTTTGATAATGACATCACGGAGGCGATATCGTAAAACTGATAGTTGTTATCAAGCTCAAATCTTTTTAGTTTTATATCGGCAGCGAGCTCCATATTTTCAAGCTTTTTCTCTTCTAATAGAGTTAGGAACCCCTGTTTTATGATCTTGAACAGATTTTCTTTTTCAGATTCCGGGCTTCTGGCGCTTGCAAGTGAAACGAGATCTTTACCGTAACCCTTAAAAGAAAG
>JAQBAV010000042.1:0-4780 GCA_032126595.1 Candidatus Omnitrophota bacterium
CCACCCCTTAGTATAAATCTTGCACTATTTACACTTTAAAAGAAAAGTGTGTTTTTTTGGCCATATTTTTGATAAAATATAAAAATATATTTGATTATAAATAAATATTAAAAAGAAGATGATAAATATTTCAAAAGAAGAAAAGACGACATTTATAGTACTGGCACTAGTCATTTCATTAAGTGCCGTTACTCTACACGTGAAGGATCTTTTTGTTCGTGACGAAAGAATAGTTATCACTAAAAGCAGCGGCGAGAAAGAGCTTTCTTTAAAAGAGTATGCTTACTATTTGTCCGAAGAGAGAAAAGTGGATATTAATTTTGCCGATCTTTATAGGCTAACCAGGATTCCGGGGATAGGGCCGGTATTGGCATCCAGAATAATTGAGCAACGAGAAAGCTTTGGAGCAATAAATTGTGAAGAGGACTTGCTTAAGGTTAAAGGTTTCGGAGAGAAGAAACTACAAAAGGTTTTACCATTTGTAAGGTTTACTAAGCGCAATGAATAAAAATCTACTTATTTTTATTATGCTATTTTTGGCGGCAATATTAAGCGCCAGATTTTTTAATTTGGACTTCAATCCAGGTATTACCGCCTTATTTATCGCCCTTTTTCTAGTATCACTGGTAATTTCAAGGGAGCGAAATAAGATATTTTTTATACTACTTTGCTTACTCTTTTTTACGCTGGGAATATACAGGTACTCTACGGAGATTATTAGAAAGCAAAATGATATATCATACCTTGCTTCAGAGAAGCCAAAAGAGGTTATTTTAAAGGGGCTGGTTATAGAGGATCCGGAAGGATATGAAACGGGACGCATAAGATTTACCCTAAGGGCTGCTAAAATGTTTACCGATGATGATGAAGTGAGAGTTACCGGGAAGGTATTTATTAAAGTTCTTTCATATGATAAAAGAGTACAGATAGGCGATATTTTAGTTCTTGGCGGCAAGATACAATTACCTGAGAAAGGAAGGCCTGATTCAACATTTGACTGGAGAAAGTATCTCGAGGCAAGAGGTATTTTTACATGCATGGCGAGTAGAGACCACGATATTTTTTCGATAATAGGTAGATCAAAGTCCATTCCTATGAACATCAAAAGATGTCTTTTTAGCCTTAGACAAAAAGCTAAAAGAGTGCTTGGTAGATATATGTATGGTGAGGAAGGGGCTATTTTGGAATCAGTTGTTTTGGGCTCGAGGGAGGGACTTTCGAACGAGGTAAAAAAGACTTTTTCAAGAACAGGCACTATGCATATATTGGCTGTAAGTGGTCTACATATAGGTATTGTAGGTTTGATGTTTATGTGGGTATTAAAGATAGTAAGATGTCCCAAAAGAATAATGTACTATATTGCCATAGCGTTCATATGCATGTTTGCTGTTCTTACCGGAGGACGTGCTTCAAGTTTGCGTGCGGCGATAATGGGGTCACTGGTTTTACTGGCTCTTTCAAGAGGGCAAAAAATAGATACCGTAGGAACGCTCGTTCTCTCAGCTTTTCTAATTACGTTCCCAGACCCCTCACAGATTTTTCAGATAGGTTTTATACTTTCTTTTATGGCGGTACTTTCCATCATATACATTACTCCTTTGGTTGAACATGCTTTAAACATCAAGCTAAGCAGGCTGAATGGGAACGTGATAGGGAGAGTAACATTATTTTTTACAAAGTCTATTTCCGTTTCAACTTCAGTATGGATAGGCATTTTTCCGCTGATACTTTTATATTTTAATCTCATTACGCCGTATGTAGTAATTGTAAACCTGATTGCGGTCCCCGCCTTGTTTCTTATGGTATTTTTGGTTATTTTATTACTATTTGTAGGGTGGGCCAGCTTTATGAGGCCCGTTGCCAGTTTACTAACCGCGTTACTAAACTTTATTATTTCAACATTCCTGCAAATTATTAGAAATTTTGAGAGATTACCATTTTCATATATTGAAATATCGGCTCGCAACAGCATTATAGTTTACGCCTATTATTTCGTGCTAATACTGGTGCTAATCTGCTATAATAAAAAAACGTCAAAAGTGGCCTAATATTAAATAATCAAAAATTATCATGATCATTCTCGGATTAAATATTTATCATAACGACTCTTCTAGCTGTATAGTTTCTGACGGCAAGCTTGTATGCGCCATAGAGGAAGAAAGGATTAGAAGAGAAAAACACTGGAAAGGATTTCCATCTGAATCCATAAAATGGTGTCTTGGTTATGCAAGCATTGGCATAAAAGATGTAGACCATATCGCTGTTCTAAGGGGGGCTTGGCGAGACGATAAAAAAGAAGAAGGCCTCAAGAAAGAGCTATCCAGAGTTTTTAACGTAAAAGAAGAAGAAATAAAGGCAAAAATAACTGTCGTCGAGCACCATCAGGCGCATATTGCCAGCAGTTTTTTTGTATCTCCTTTTAAGGAGGCAGCGGTCGTTTCGATAGACGAATTTGGGGACTTTATCAGCTTAATGACCGGAATAGGGAAAGACAATAAAATAATCGTTAAAGACATAGTCCGATATCCAAATTCTTTAGGTGTATTTTATTCCGCCTTAACACAGTTTTTAGGATTTTCAAACTATGGAGATGAGTATAAAGTTATGGGTCTTTCCGCTTACGGAAAGCCTAAATACAGGAGGCCCTCAGCGGTGTAATAAGGGCTAAAGAAGACGGACTCTTTGAACTCGATGCTTCATATTTTAACCTTGCCCCGGAAGCTAAAAAACTTTTTTCTGAGAAATTGATAGAGCTATTGGGTCCCCCCAGAAAAGAGGGAGAAGAGCCCAATGAGCGTTTTAAGGATATCGCGGCATCTACCCAGGTTGCCTACGAAGAAGTCTTTTTTCACATACTAAATTCTTTGCAAAAACAAACAGGATTTAAATCAATTGCCTTATCCGGAGGATGTATCCAAAATAGCCTGGCAAACGGAAAGATTTATGATAAGACGCCATTTGAAGAAGTCTATATTCCACCGGCTACGTACGATGCCGGAGGGGCGATAGGAGCGGCCTTTTATTTATTTCATCAGATTATGGATAAAGCTAGAAGTTTTGTAATGGACTCAGCTTATTGGGGCCCTAGCTATACAAATGATAAAATCGAAGAAGCTTTAAACAAAAATAACATTGCGTACAAAAAACTTAACGATGATGAACTTTTAAAGAAGGTTGCCAGAGACATCGCCGGCGGAAAAATAGTCGGGTGGTTTCAGGGAAGAACAGAAATAGGGCCCAGGGCTTTGGGTAATAGAAGTATTTTGGCAGACCCGAGAAATAAAGAAATGAAGGATATATTAAATCTGAGAATAAAAAGAAGAGAAGACTTCCGGCCTTTTGCGCCGTCAATTCTAGAGGAAGATCTAGAAGAATGGTTTGAGACAGACAAACCCGTACCTTTTATGGAAAAGGTATATAAGGTAAAAAAAGATAAAAGAGATTCCTTGCCGGCGGTATGTCATGTGGATGGGACGGGCAGGGTACAGACAGTAAATTCAAAGTCGAACAACGAATATTATGATTTAATCAAGAAATTTAAAGAAATAACCGGAATACCTATAGTTTTAAACACATCATTTAATGAAAATGAACCGATCGTTAATACTCCAGAAGACGCTGTAGAATGCTTTTTACGAACCAAGATGGACGTTTTGGTCCTAGAAGACTATTATATAGCACGCCAGTAAATTCCCTCTTTAAGTAAGAGTATCTATACAAACTGCGTTGCGTGTTACGCGTGAATTAACAGGCCCGGACAGGAATAATATGTGCAAATAATACGTCCGGGTCTGTTAGTGATATTTGAAAAGTCTCTACCAGGGACGATCTAATTTGCTCCAGCGGCAAATTGATCTCCACAAAATTTGTTTTACCCCTCGCGCCAAAGCGCTCAGGGACCAAGCTAAAACAAATTTTGAGGCCCTGTACAAAACTTCCCAAATATCATCATTCTGACTTCTGAATTCTGATATCCGGTTTCTGAATAAAAACATAAAATACTCTAAATGTTAAGGTTTAAAAAAGCTAGTAGCTTTATTATTGAATTTTCCCTCATCTGTGTTACAATAAAATATATCAGATGTAACTTTTTAATTAAATAACACAAAGAAAGTCTCATTACATAAGGAGATAACATGAAATATCCAACATTGAATAAAAGAAATCAATTAGGATCAAGAAAATCTCTTATTAGCCTTTCAACTATCTGTATAATTGTTATATTTTCGCTACTCGTATGCTGCGAAAATGTTCATGCGGATATAGCTGAGAATTATTCTTCAGGATTAATAATGCGTAAGACTGAAGAGCCCTCACTTGATATATATGAATATATGAACGAAGACTATATGGGCCTAGGGTATGGCCGGTATGTACTGTTCTATGATTCCAGTGAAACTGAATATCGTACATACGATTGTGATATTGCTCAGGTTACGGTAAATATATACGATGGCTTATATGTTCCTCTTCCCGGCAGTGATGTAAGGAGCGATATCGATTTAACTGAAAGATTGATTACATATACATTTGACCACCTGGGAAACCAGGCGGATTTTGACACATCAACAAACGGATGGGTAATGCGCGAGCAGACCGTTTATGACACCGACGGCACAACTGTTTTACAAAGATATGAATATGATTCTCAAGGCCGTTTGGCCAGGGAAGAAGATTTTGCGGGCAATAGAGCATATACCTACGA
Source organism: Candidatus Omnitrophota bacterium (assembly GCA_032126595.1). GTDB lineage: Bacteria > Omnitrophota > Gorgyraeia > Tantalellales > Tantalellaceae > JAQBAV01. The sequence continues at coordinate 4,706 of JAQBAV010000042.1, forward strand.
ATATTATCCAGCTCCCAATGAAACTCAATATCAGTATAAACATGAATACGCAATTGTAAGCGATATTTCTTTAAC
>JAQBAV010000043.1:0-13026 GCA_032126595.1 Candidatus Omnitrophota bacterium
GCTGTTCTTTAGCGATCTTTCTGATATATTCTTCAATGGCTGAAAGTGATACAGCAACTTCGCCGTCAGGGTTCTGGAATTTAACCACCCTTGCCGAATTTGATCCCTTGGCAGCCCTCATCGGTGCAATAACCCCCAACATCAAAAGAATAGCTCCGATTACCCCTAAAGTAACCTGCATATTAACTGAACCCGTAAAGAAGGTTAGGCTCTCTGCGACCTTCTCTGGGGATAATACCTTTAACGAAACGGCTAATAATGTAGCCCCGACACCTACCATTAGCACAAAATAAATTATCGCTCCAAGTTTTTTTAATGCCTTCATTTTTACTCCCCCCTTATTTTGTATTTCGTGCTTCGAGTTTCCCAAACTACAAACTTCCAACTACAAACTTCCAACTACTACGCCCTGAACTCTGAACTATTTTATTTTTCTTCTTTAGGAAAAAACTTCTCAATAAAATGTGTCGAAAAGTTACCCGACTTAAACTCTGCGTCACCCAGTATCTTCTTCTGAAAATCAACTGTTGTCTTTATAGGTTCCACCAAAAATTCATCCAGAGCTCTAAGCATTATATTTATAGCTTCTTTACGGTCTTTGCCATGAGTTATAACTTTTGCGATCATAGAGTCATAGAACGGCGGTATAACATATCCGGCATAGGAGTGAGTGTCTACCCTTACTCCAAAGCCTCCGGGAATATATAATGCTGATATCTTGCCGGGTGAAGGACGAAAGTCGTGCTCCGGGTCTTCCGCATTTATGCGGCATTCCATTGCCCATCCTTTCAATTTTACGTCTTCCTGTTTTATCTTAAGCTTCTCTCCGGCTGCCATCTTTATCTGTTGTTTGACAAGATCTATGCCTGTAACCATCTCTGTAACAGGGTGTTCCACCTGGATACGAGTGTTCATCTCCATAAAATAGAAATTATCGCCATCTACCAAAAATTCAATTGTTCCCACGCCGTAATAGTTTGCTGCCTCGGCGCATTTGACTGCCATGTCTCCCATCTTACTGCGCATGGCTTCGGTTAAGAACGGTGATGGTGCTTCTTCGATTAATTTTTGATGACGTCTCTGAACGGTACAGTCTCTTTCGCCTAAGTGAATAACACTTCCATGTTCATCCGCAAGTATCTGAAACTCAATATGTCTGGGAGCATCAATATATTTTTCCATATAAACGTCAGGCGTACCAAAGGACGCTTCAGCTTCACTCCGCGCCGTCATAAAAGCACTTACAAGCCTTACGTCATTATGGCAAACTCTCATACCCTTACCGCCGCCTCCGGCAGAAGCCTTTATTATTACGGGGTAGCCAATTTTTTTAGCTTCCCTAAGAGCGTCTTCCTTTGTTGCAATCACGCCTTCAGAACCAGGGGTAACAGGAACACCGGCCTTTTTAACGGTTCTTTTTGCCGCCATCTTGTCTCCCATAAGCTTCATGCTCTCGGGAGTCGGCCCGATAAACTTTATCTGACATGACTCGCATATCTCTGCAAAATGCGCGTCTTCGGCTAAAAACCCGTATCCCGGATGAATGGCTTCGACATCAGTGATCTCGGCTGCAGAGATAATACTTGGAATATTTAAGTAACTTGATCCGGGTGCAGCCCTACCGATACATACAGCCTCGTCGGCCAATCTAACATGAAGACTGTCTCTGTCTGCCTCTGAATATACCGCAACAGTGCTAATGCCGAGCTCTTTACAGGCTCTGATTATCCTTAGTGCGATCTCGCCTCTATTCGCTATTAATATCTTTTTAAACATCTATTAATCCTTTTATTGAGTTCTCGCTTACGTAAAAAATAATACAATAACTTACATGTGACATTTGGCTTATGACATATGCTATTTGGGTTCAATTCTAAACATTACCTGTCCAAACTCTATCGATTCAGCATTCTCTAAGCATATCTCAACAATCTTTCCTTCAACCTCGCTTTTAACTTCGTTCATAAGTTTCATGGCTTCAACTATACAAAGAACGTCTCCCTTATGAACTACATCGCCTACTTTTACATAAGGGTCAACGTCGGGCGCAGGCGAAGAATAGAAAGTGCCTACCATCGGCGAGGTGATCTCTTTAAGGTTTCCGGTTTGAGCTGGTGCCTCTGCCGCGCTTTGCGGTACAGCCTGAGCTGGGGCTGGTGCTTGAATCTGCTGAACTACCCCGGAAACTCCTTTACTGAGCCTTATTTTAGAGCCTTCCTCTTCGATCACAATTTCGGTAAGGCCGTTCTCATTCATGATTTCAACAATCTCTTGGATCTTTTTAATATTCATACAAATTCTCCTTTACTGCTAACTATATGCTACGCGCTATACGCTAAACGCCAGCTTACGCTCTTTCCATATATTCGCCGGTTCTTGTATCTACCTTTATCTTGGTGTTCCTCTCCACAAAAAGCGGAACCCTAATCTCTTTACCCGTTTCAAGTGTTGCCGGTTTAGTCGCACCGCTAACGGTGTCACCCTTAAAACCTGGATCGGTTTCTACAACCTCCAGGATAACATTGATTGGTGGAGCTATAGACAGGATATTACCGTCATACATGCTGGCTGTAACAGTCATGTTTTCAACGATGTAATCCATGGCATCGCCCAGTTTCTCTTCAGGTATATGAAGCTGTTCATAGTTCGCTTCGTCCATAAAACAGTACCCATGGTCATCTTTGTAAAGATATTGCATGTTTTTGGTCTCTACAAATACATCCTCAAATGTCTCTTCCGGGCGCAGCGTTTCAGAAGCCATGGACCCCGTATTTATATTGCGCAGCTTTGTTTTCATAAACGCGCCGCCCTTACCCGGCTTATAGTGCTGAGCTTCTACAACCTCATGAAGCTGACCGTTGTATATAATTATTTTTCCAGTACGAAAATCTCCCGCCTTAATCATCTCGTTAACACCTCACATCCATTTTTAGTTATTAAAATCATATCCTCTTCACGCACTCCTCCAAGACCCGGCTTGTAAAGCCCCGGCTCTATGGTGATTACCATGTCTTTTTTAAGGCGCTCCCGGCTTTTTGTGGTTAGATACGGACCTTCGTGTATATCCAACCCTACGCCATGCCCGAGTCCGTGGCAAATGTACTCACCCATATTATTGCTTATAATTATACTATTAACCGCTTTCACAAATTTGCCGATTGTAATGCCTGGTTTGGCTATTTTTATGGCATAATCGTGGGCTTTTTGGACTTGGGTCACGAATTCCCTAATTTGACGGTTTATTCTACCTTTGTACCATGTTCTTGTCAAGTCTGAACAGTAGCCTTCGTATACCATCCCAAAATCTGCTAAAAATAGCTCATTTTCTCTTAATTTCCGCTTTGTGGAGACAGCATGCGGATATGCTGTATTTTTGCCTGTTGCGGCTATGGTTTGAAAAGAATTAGCCTCTGCCTCCTCTCTAATGAGGATATCTATCATCCGTGAGACTTCTATCTCAGTCATTCCAGGCTTAAGACTCTTCTTAACGCGTCGCCAGAGACCAATCGTCTTTTTCGCGGCCTTCCTTAGGATCGCTATTTCAGTGTCAGTTTTAATGAGGCGCATCCCCTCTATAGGATCGTGGTTGATAATCTTGAGCCCGGAAACCTTTTTTAGGAGTATATTGTTTTCAGTAAGGGTTATCTTCTTAGTGTTTGTACCAATCTTTTTTATTTTAGCTGATCTTAAATGAATAGCAATATTGCTTAATGCGGCCCCGCTTATTATGCCGCCCAAATCAATACCTTTTAGCCTTTCACTGGCTAGAGGCGTATTCATGTTATCTATAAAATATAAAGGCTTCTCTTTCTTTGAAATGAGAAGCCTTGCCCCGGGCATAGAGAACCCGGTAAGATAAAAAATATCCTTATCATCTGTTACCAAAAATGCATCTACGCTTAGCTTGAATATTTTATCTCTTGCATTTTTAAGCAGTAAGTTTTTTTCTCCAGAATTCTTAGTCATTTAATAAACCCAGAAGAGCATCAAAGCCAAGAAAATAACTCTTTTTTCCAAACCCGCTTATCTGTCCTGTAACAACCGGAGCAATAAGCGACTTATGTCTAAACTCCTCCCTGGCATATATATTTGAAAGGTGTACTTCCACTGAGGGAATCTCCCTGGCGCTTAGAGCATCACGTATTGCTATACTTGTATGCGTATATGCAGCCGGATTAATAAGTATTCCCCCGGCATCTGTGCCGGTTATTTTATCAACGATATCACCTTCGTGATTTGACTGAAAAAACTCAACATCGACAGATTTTTCTTCAGCCAGTTTTTTTATTTCACTGTCAATCGTTTCTATACTGTCGTCACCGTAAATATCGTTTTCTCTTTTCCCCAGTAAATGCAGGTTTGGTCCATGTATTACAAGCACCTTAGTCATTATTCCTCCTTGTTTCATATATCTATTTTTGTTCAGGGTTCATGATTCAAAGTTCATAGACTTTTTCATGAACCCCGAACCACAAACTATGAACTTAAATTTCCTAGCTGGTTTTCGAACATTCCGCTTCTTCCACTAACATAACCGGAATGTTATCCTCTATTGGATATCTTCTTCCACATTTTGTGCAGACTATTTTTTCACTTTCTTCTTTTACATCGCCCTTACATGCTGGGCATGCCATAATTTCAAGTAATTCTTTATTCACCATAATAACCTCCTATATCTTTCCTTCCAGCTTTGCTTCCTTTAGTCCCCAGAAGAAATATGCTATCCCTCCCATAAAACTAATAAAGAAGTAGCTGAACAATAGAAGCAGACTTGCCGCAAAGGCCAGCTCCTTTCCAATGATAGGAGCAAAGAAAAGCACTATTGCCCCTTCCCTTGCGCCAAGACCGCCAAGAGAAGGCATCATGCTTACAAAGGTAACTACCGGCATTATAAGAAATACCAGCGGTAGACTCACTCTCTCACCAAGCGCTATGAGAAATATAAAAAATGCTATAAAGTAAATGCTTTGCCCTATAACCGATATCACAATAGACCTCACTATGACATCGAGTCTATTGCGATAGTCGTGAACAATATTGTACATCGATTGTAGTTTCTCGCCCAGGCCGAACATGTGCATCCCGGCAAAAATTCTTTCAATAAATTGAGCGATCGATCTGTTTGTTATTATTAAAAATCCCGCGATTCCTACCACTAAAAATATAAAAACAAGCTTTGTAAGTATCTTGGGCTCAAATCTTCCCTGGTCTACTAATAAAGCTACGGCTGCGAGTATAAGAAAGGAATACAGTCCAATTATTCTGTCCATCATTACACTTGTATAAGACTTTATCCTGTCCTCGTGAAGCTTTGAGACGCAATGAGCTTTTATTATGTCTCCGCCAACGGCTGTCGGCATAAAATTATTAAAGAAATAGCCGATAAAAGTGAGTTGTATGCATTCGGACATCTTTAGATGCATGTTTTCGCCTAAAAAAACCACCTTAAGACGATATGACAATATTGCAACGGTAATCAAGAAACAGCCCACACCAGAGGCAACAAAGCCTAAACGGCTCTTTGCAATTATACCTAGAATGTCTCCGAACTCCTTCCTCATAAACCAGAATAAAAGCCCCAAAAGACCAAAACTAATTAGAACACGTAAGATAGAAAATATTTTCTTTTTCATTATAAAGCTCGAGGTCACTTTTCCTTTTGGTCTTCTTTAACTTCTTTTTTGGAAGACTCGGCAAGATATAGCATCCTTAATTGATGTATAGCTTCTTCGAGGCCGGCCGACTCATCTTCACCTAAGTTACCGGTAGTTTTTTCTTTAAGCATATCCAGGGTATCGATTACATACCCGGCATGGATAACATTTTTTTCTATCTTGTTCGTGACAGGGTGCTCCATAGCTCCAAGAGCAACTAAACCCTCTGCCATAAGGCCTGTAATAAATAGCGTAAAATTTTTTGGATCGGGTTTAAAATCTTCCACGGCTTCCTCCCCTTTTTATAAAAAACGGCACCTGTACTTAAGCTTGAGTTTTATCTTATGCATTTTTTTCTCGGTCGCTATTCTGCCTTGACTAATAATGTAATTTGCCTGGTCGAAATCAAATTGATCCACATTTTCCAAATGCGGAACAATTGCAATATCGGCCAGTCTTGACTGGTAGTCATTAAGCTCTTCTCCAAGTATCTGCACTGACTGAACAAATGCCTTTAGAACGTTGTCTATCTTTTGATTTTTAACACAAAAACCTGGATTTACCGCAACAACGAAGTCGGCGCCAAGTTTATGTGCCACTTTTGTAGGAACGCTGTTCCTTATGCCTCCATCGGCTAAAAGCTTCCCATCAACATTAACGGCTGAGAATATTCCCGGCCATGAACAGCTTGCCCTTATAAGCTTAATGAGGTCTCCCGAAGTATGGTAGATCTCCTCGCCTGTTTCAATATTGGTGGTTGTAAGAGCAAAAGGCTTTTTCATGTCACGGAAACCTTTATCGCCTATAACATCGCGGATTATTTTCTCAAGCTTTTCCCCTTTTAGTAGGCCGGTTTGACGTACGCCCGGATCCACAAGATCTCTCCAACCTATTTTTAAGGCCTTTTCTTTCATTACGCTAAGCGGTATTCCCAAACAATATGTGGCGCCTATAAGGCTTCCGATACTGCTTCCCACCACAAGATCGAAAGGAATGCCGTCATTAGGGCAGTTCTTCTTCAGCGTTTCAATAACTCCGATATTACAGAGCCCTCTTGCGCTTCCTCCGCCTAAAACTAGCGCTACCTTTTTTCGTTTAAATAGTTTTTTCATATTCCCTTATAACTTTTACTTATGACTTTTGACTTCTGACTTGTGACTTCTGACTTGTGACTAATATGACTAATACACTATTATCCCCGCATACCCTACAACCAGTAAGGTATCTCCACTTACCTCGCTGCTATCGGTATATCTGACTAGTTCGGCATTTTTTGCACCCAAATTCTTGGCACAAATAAGCATTGTAGTGGTCGGCATAAATCCACACATTGATATTTCCTCTTTATGAACAACTTCTAAAAGACCTTCTGGGTCCATCTCAAGGATCTTCTGTATGGCCATATTGTCTTTTTCCCTTGCAACCTCGCGGGGAAGATAATGGCTCATATCGCTACTTGCTATAATTACGGCGTCTCTTCCGGTTTCTTTTATCGCGCCACTGACAGCATTACCTATTTCCTTAAAGTGCGCCATGCTGTTAAGTTTGATAGTTAAGGGAACTATTTTAGCCTTCGGGGCTGTTTTTTGAATAAAAGGTATATGTACTTCGACCGAATGCTCATGCGCGTGGGCAGATTCATCAATTGCAAGAAGGTCAGTTTTTGCCATCATTTTGTCTATAAGCTCGGCGTCCACGCCTACCTTGCCTAGGGGCGTCTCCCACTCTTCCGCGCTTAAAGCAAAGTCCTCACCATACCCGGTATGGTTTGGACCCATAATTATATAGGTGGACTTCGGCCTTATTTTAGAATAGACCTCTCCGGCAACATACCCTGAATACATATACCCGGCATGCGGGACGACCGCACCTATTACGTCTATCTTTTCGTTTGATTCCGGGATCATATCGTTAAGCTCGGCATTCAGCCGTCTTTTATCCCCCGGATAGAACTGTCCCGAAACGGCAGCCCTTCTCACCATAAATCCTCCTAAGAAGTACTAGTATATATTATTATAATTATATTGCAAGTGGGCTTTGGAGTAAAGGAGTAAGTGGTTTGGTTCGTGGTTATCGGTTCATGGTTCGTGGTTCGTGGTTCGTGGTTATCGGATAAATCTATGAACCATAAGCCCTGAACCCTGAACCTATTTCTCTGAATGTATTACCACCTCGGCATACTTATCCAGGTCCAGGATCTGATTGGCTACTTCAATGATATCATCCTTAGTAACCTTCCTGATCCCCTCAGGATAGGACCTGTAATACTCATAACCCAGGCCATAAAGCTCGTCAAGCGTCATTATCATAGAGATAGAAGTGTTTTTCTCCAGAGAATAGGCATGACTGGTTAAAAGGCGCTTTTTGGCGCTAGCAATATCTTCTTCGGATATATTGCCGCTCTTAACTTCATTAATTACTTTTAGAAGGATATTTTCAGTCTTTCTAAGATTTTCTTTGGTGGTTGCCGCATACATCATGAAGTAGCCGGGATCGACGGCAAGCACTGAACTAGCGCCTGAAGTATAAACTAAACCCTCTTTTTCGCGTAATGCATAAAAAAGCATGCCATCTGAACCGGAAAGTATGGAACCAAGGACCGAAAGTGCTTCTTTTCTGTCATCGGTAATTTCTAGACCCCTAAAACCTAAAAGCAGTAATGACTGCTCCTTATTCATGCCAAGATCTTCTCTTTTTATGCCTTCGAGACCGCTAAGCTCCTCCCCTTCTACGGGTGTTCCAAGCATACCCCGCCAGGATGAAAATCTTCTCAAGATATCGCTATAAACCTCGTTAGGGTTTACATCCCCAACAATAGTCAGTACTGCGTTATCCGGGTGTATATGTTCGTTGTAATAGCTTAGAATATCATTACGGGATATATTTTCAATGGTGCGGGCTTGGCCTATCTCCATCATCGAATACGGATGATTACCATAGAGCAGCTTCTTTAAGCTTTTCATACCATTCTCAAAAATATTATCTTCCTTCTCTATAATTGCGGCCAGGGTTTTTCGTTTCTTTTTACCGACTTCATCATCCGGGAAGAGAGAATTTCTAAGCACATCTTCAAAAATATCCATACCCTTATCTAAATCTTTAGATAAAACATTCATCCCTAACCCCATGCTATTCATGCCGCTAAAGGGGCTGATACTTCCTCCCATCTGTTCAAAGACAGGAACTATTTCATCCTCATTTCTTTCCCTGGTTCCCTTTGTAAACAAGGATGCAGTTAAGTTAGATATCCCATTATTATTTTCGTTTTCGGAAAGAAGTCCGCCTCTTACAGCAAAAATAACTGACACGAGAGGAAGTCTTGGCCTTCGTTTAATAATCACTTTTAGACCATTTTTCAGTGAAAATAATTCTTCCTTTGTTTCGGCTTTTACCGAAACATCTTCAACAAGTTTCTCTTCTGAAAGATGTCGGGGAACAAGCTTTACTGTGGTAGAGTTATTGCGAGTTAAATATTTTAGAATCGCTTCTTTAACATCACCTTCTTCGACTTTTCCAACTTCCACAACATATTTGTCGTTAAAGGCGGGGTCAGAAGTAAACAGATACGCACTTGTTATAGATGAGGCTACACCGCTAACCTCTTCTTGAGCATGCAAATTTCTCGAGATAACGATATTCTTAGCTCTTTCCAATTCTTCTGGATCTATTTCTTGTTTCTCATCTTTAACTTCTTCAATTATATTAAATATCTCCTTAGCTGCTTCATCCAGCTTAGAAGGCTCACCGATACCGGTTATAATAAACAAACCTGGATATCTTGGGGTATAATTTAAGCTTCCCACCGAATAAAGAAGCTCTTTTTCTTTAACCAATCTTTTATATAAACGAGAATCTTCGCCTTCCCCCAAAAGCATGCTTGCTACATCTGTAGAATAAAGGTCTTTAGAATAAAGGCTTGTGGTATGAAATCCTATGGCAATATAACCTAAAACGACATCACTGGGGATTTGGGCTTCTTTTTTAGCTATCTGTTTGGGCTCAACTAATACGCTAGGCGCCCAACTTCTTCCTCGCTCATAGCGCGAGGAAACCCGTTCTGAAGCAAGTATCGCTTCCTTCTCACGAATGCCTCCGGCGATACCTATCGCAATTCTATCGGGCTTGTACACTCTTGAGTGGTACTCTTTTAAATTTTCGGCGGTCAACTCTTTTAGGAATTCTTCATATCCGATGATCGGGTACTTGTATACGTTTTCTGAATACGCGTGCGAAAAAAGTTCCCTTACGTACTTATTCATGGGATCATCGTTCCTTAGGCGGATCTCTTTAAGAATAACATTTTTTTCATTCTCAAAATCCTCATAAGTAAACTCTAATTCCATAACCATGCTTACAATTAGTTCAAGAGCCTCAAGAAAGTTTTCATTTGGAACTGTAATGTAATATGCGGCCGAGTCCATTCCCGTCGAGGCATTAATCACGCCTCCCATTGCCTTTATCTCGTTTCGGATCTGGTCTGAGTTTTTAGTGCGGGTACCCTTAAAAAGAAGATGCTCTAAAAAGTGAGAAATGCCTGTTCCGGCGTATTCACCTTCATTTGAAAGCCCGGAAAGAACTCTCATGTTAATTGTAACTAGCTCTGACTCAGGTATGTATTTAGCGATTACGGCCAGACCGTTATCCAGGTTCCTTGTGGCGTACTCTGGCTCCATATCCTGGCTGGATACACTTCTAGCGGCACCTAGGATTAGCGCCGCTAAAACAAGATACTTAATGCCGGCTTTAAACACTTTCACCTTCTTTTGCGTCTTCTTCTTTAGAACATTCTCCATTTCCAACCTTCGCACAGCGTATCATGCTTGTATGATGTGTTAACTTGATAGCAATATCGTCGATAATAGAATATATACAAGGTATTACTACCAGAGTCAAGGCTGTTGCGCATAAAAGTCCCCAGCATAGAGCAAGTGCCATGGGAACTAAAAATGGGTCCCTTCCTCCTATGCCGTAGGCCACGGTCGAAAGGCCTCCTACTGTAGTTATCGTTGTAAGTATAACGGCTCTAATTCTAAGTTGTCCCGCCCTAACAATTGAGTGAGCCCTGTCTATGCCTTCGGCTCTAAGTTTATTGATAAAATCAACCAAAACTATCGAGTCATTAACAACTATACCGTTAAGCCCAATTATACCCATTATCGCCATGAACGAGAAAGGTACACCGTGAAGCATAAATGCAAACACTACCCCGATTAACCCAAAAGGTATGGCGAGCATAACAACAAACGGCTGTACCAGAGACTTAAAGAAAGATGCTAATATGAGATACACGATTAGGAACGCAAAGAAGAAAGCCCTCAATAGGCTCTTGAGTGAATCCATTGTTTCTTCCTGCTCACCTCCGTATTTGACTGAGTACCCAATATAACGGTCAGGAATGTCTCTAAATTTTTTCTCGAGCATCTTGTTTACTTTTAAGGATGTAGTTTTATCGGTGTCAATATTACAAGAAACGGTAACAACTCTCTTGCCGTCCAGGTGATGTACATTAGTGGTGCTTGGAACTTTTTCAATGGTAGCCACTTTTTTCAGAGGTATGAGATTTCCTACCGCATTCAATATATATATTTCATCAAATATATCAAGGCTTGTTGCATCTTTCGCTCCGGCAAACCTTATCGTAACGTCTGTCTCCTCCTCGGCTTTAACCGGTTTTATCTTAGTTGCAATATTCCCCTCGAATACTCCGCGAATAGTTTTTGCGACCCGGCCCGTAGATAGGCCTGTCATGGTAGCTTTATTGTGATCTATTTTAATACGGATTTCTTCTTTCCCGGGTTTGTGATCCCATGTTATGTCGCTTGCCCCGTCTATCGTTTTAAGGTAATCCATGTATTCGGCAGCTATTATATCCAGGGTATCAAAGTCTTCACCTCTTATTTTTGCTTCTACCGGTTTGCCTACAGGAGGTCCTGTCTCAGGCTCATCGAATCTAAAGGTGTCGAAGCCCTTTATGTCCTTGGTCTTCTCTCGTATTTCCGCGACGATATCGCCGACTTTTCTCTTTCTGTCGGCTTCCTGAGTAAGATATACAGTAACCTGAACCAGGTTGCTTGCGCTTCCACTGAATGGGTCATTTCTATCCTCTTCGATTTTTCCAACAGTTGTTACATATGTATCAAGCTCTTTAGGGGAAAGCTTGGCAACTATCTCTTCCACCGGGGCTATAAGCTCACTAGTTTTACTTAAAGGCGTGCCTATGGGCGCTTCGGCTCTAATAAAGAAGTAGTTGATCCCGGCGCTTGGAAAAAGAACAAACTTCATTACTGTGCCGGCCAAAACCGCGGTGAGAACAAGCACTCCGACCAAAGACACAACTACTTTATATTTATGGCTTATTGCCCATTTAACAAGATTTGTATAGGAAGCAACCAGGCTTTTAAACCATGGCATGTCTCTGGTAAGACCTATAGGTTTACCTTTTGCATCGCGCTGCACCTTTACAAAGTCGGCCAAGTGGCTGGGAAGAATAATAAAGGCTTCAGCCAGAGACGCAACAAGCGCTATTATCACCACCGTGGGTATGCCTCGAATAAATTTTCCTATAATGCCTGTCATAAAAAGCAGCGGACTGAATGCCGCTATGGTTGTTAGTACAGCGGCCGTGACGGCTCCCATAACCTCTTCGGTCCCCCTGACCGCGGCTTCACGCGCCGGCAGGTCATCTTCCATATACCGGTAAACGTTTTCAGCTACAATTATTCCGTCATCTACAAGCATACCAAGAACTATAACAAGCCCGAACATAGTTATAAGATTTATGGTCATTCCCATAGCGCTCATAACTATAAATGTAGTTAAAAATGCTATTGGTATACCAAGAACCGTGAGGAGTGCTACGCGTTTCTGGAGGAATACTAACATAGCGCCAATAACCAAGATCATGCCGACCCAGGCATTATTCCTCAAAACATTAAGACGTCTTCTTGCATAGAAGGCATAATCGTTTACATATGATATCTTTAATTTTGGATTTACCTTTTTTAAGAAATTCTTTTCATATCCGCGAACATTATCTACTATGTCTAGCGCATCTCCTGATTCTTTTTTCATCACTATTAGATTGATGCTTCGAGTGCCTAGAGTTTTATTTATTATATCTTCATCTTTAAACGTATCCTCGACCCTGGCCACATCTTTTATCTTAAGCCAGTTGCCTGCGTCGTTAGCCCTAATAATAACATCCGCTACTTCCTCCGCACTGCTAAACTCTCCTGTAGTTCTTATGCTATATTCGGTAGTCTCAGTATCAAGCTTTCCCGCGGGAAGACTTACGTTACGTGATGAAAGAGCTTGTTCTATCTCATCGATTGAAACGTAATAATCGGCTAACTTTTCGTGGTCCACCAGGATC
>JAQBAV010000044.1:0-7487 GCA_032126595.1 Candidatus Omnitrophota bacterium
CCAGGAGTATTAGGTAGAGCTCCTTATAGGTGGAAGTGGATTATCTTTATTATTTGTGGCATACTTAATTTTTTATAGGCAATATATTGGTGACAAAATAATTATCTAATTTTTAGGAGGTTAACTGTGCAGGAAATGTTAAAAACAATGTATGATTATCTCGCGGCCTATGGACTAAACCTGATAGCCGCATTATTGATATTTTTTGTGGGTAAATGGGCGGCTAAGGTAATAACCAATCTTATTGAAAAACTGCTGAATACAGCCAAAATGGATCATACACTTTCGGCTTTTTTAAAGCACATAACTTACGTGGGAACGCTGGTTTTTGTAATTATTGCAGCGCTCAGCAAGCTGGGTGTACAAACAACATCGCTTGTAGCCGCTGTAGGTGCGGCAGGCTTAGCGGTTGGTCTCGCACTTCAAGGTTCATTAGCCAATTTTGCGGCCGGTGTAATGCTTATACTATTTCAGCCTTTTAAAGTTGGGGATTTTATTGAAGCTGCCGGAGCGAAGGGAACCGTCAGAGAGATACAAATATTCAACACAATCATAAATATGCCTGACAACCGCCTCGTGGTATTGCCAAACTCAAAAATAACCGGTGATAATATAATCAATTACTCAAATATTGAAAATAGAAGAATTGACCTTGTATTCGGCATTTCTTATGACGATGATATGAGAAAAGCAAAAGAAGCGCTTGAGGGGGTAATTAAAGCGGATAGCCGCGTATTGGCCGATCCGGCTCCTAGAATTGCGGTATCAGAACTAGGTGACAGCAGCGTCAATCTTGTATGCCGTCCCTGGGTTAAGCCCGGAGATTACTGGGATGTATATTTTGAAACATTGGAAAAAGGTAAACTGGCGCTCGAAGCTGCCGGCATAACCATACCGTTCCCGCAAAGAGATGTCCATTTATATAAGGAAGGAAACGAATAATTTAAAGAATAACAGAATAGGGGAAATATGAATATCGGACAGATGGTGCATTTTATTACTACAGGTGTTTGGAGAATACAGGTAAAGAAGCTCTCTAAAACCAGGGGAATACTTATTCGGCAGCTTAGAGTTGTGCTGGCGTCTTTAAGAGGTTTTAATGAAGATAACTGCCAGTTGAGAGCGTCAGCCCTTACATTTTATTCGCTTCTTTCAATAGTGCCGGTAGCGGCAATGGCTTTTGGTATAGCAAAAGGTTTTGGTTTTGAAAAAATGCTGGAAGCCCAGATCATCGATAAGATGCAAGGCCAGGAGGACGTAATAACTCAGGTTATCACATTCGCCCAAAGCCTCCTTGAAAATACAAAAGGCGGGCTGGTGGCAGGCATCGGTGTTGCGGTGCTTTTTTGGACAGTTATAAAAGTCCTCGGTAATATAGAAAAATCCTTCAACGACATATGGGGAGTAAAGGAGCCCAGAAGTCTGGGGCGCAAATTCAGTGATTATCTTTCTATTATGCTTCTTTGTCCAATACTTGTAATCCTCTCCGGAAGTATGACAGTCTTTATCACCACGCAGATCACCATGATAACCCAAAAAGTGGCACTTTTAGGGTTTTTTAGCCCCGCGATATCCTTCGGGCTTAAGCTCTTGCCATATACTGTTATGTGGTTTCTCTTTACTTTTATTTACGTTTTTATGCCCAATACTAAGGTTAAATTTACTTCGGGGCTATTGGGAGGGGTTGTGGCTGGAACCATCTTTCAAGTCGTCCAGTGGGGGTATATCGCTTTCCAGGTGGGCGTGGCAAAATATAACGCAATTTATGGTAGCTTTGCCGCGTTACCTTTATTTCTGGTATGGCTTCAACTCAGCTGGCTTGTAGTTCTTTTGGGCGCGGAAATTTCCTTTGCCTATCAGAATGTTGATACATACGAATTTGAGCCGGACTGTTTGAAGGCTAGTATAGCCATCAAGAAAACTCTTGCTCTTAGGATCGCGCACCTGGTAATAGCGCATTTTCACAAAGGAGATAAGCCTTTTACGGATGTTGAGATCTCTCACAAAATTGAAGCGCCCATACGCCTTGTAAGAGAGTTACTATTCGCGCTGGTTGATTGCGGCATACTTTCAGAGGTAAACTCGCATGAGTATAAAAGATCAGCGTACCAGCCTGCATGGGACACCGGCGACATAACTATACAGGCCGTACTTGACGCTCTGGAAAAGCGAGGCAGCAATGAAATACCGTTAGCACTTGAAGAAGATATGCAGCGCCTTACTGAGCACCTCGAAGCTTTTAATAACGCAATAAAAACTTCACCGGCTAACGTTCTTCTAAAGAACATTTAATTATGATACTCGATACCTTAAGTTCTGCGGAAAATTACTTCCACATCCATCCGGGTATAAAGCCTGCGGTAGAGTTTATCTCTACTGCCTTGCAAACAAAACCTGAACCCGGAGAATATGAAATTGATGGCAGGAACATCTACGCCATAGTTTCTTCCTGCCGGGGAAAAGGTAAGCAGGGCGCTAAGTTGGAGATACACAAAAAATATATTGATCTTCAATTTTGCCAGAAAGGAGAAGACGTTATAGGCTGGAGCTCTCTTGAGAAATGCGCGGAGCCCTTGGACGAATACTCTGGAGAAAAGGACGTCCAGTTTTTTAATGACGCGCCTGGCGAATGGTTTTCAATTTCCGGAGAGCATTTTTGTCTTTTATTTCCGAATGACGCCCATGCTCCGCTTGCCGGAGAGGGCAATTCGGAGAAAATAGTGGTAAAGATATCGGTGGATCAGAAAAAATAAAGAAGGAGAAGTAAAAAATGACTAAAGAAATGGCAAGATGGGTCGCTGCGGCCATGTTCACGGCGGCGTTTGGACTATTCCTTTCGGCCTTTGTAGTTATAATTAAAAGTGTTTTTAAGTTAGACATTCCGCACCAGACGCTAAAAACGATTATAATAATTTTAACTATTATTTTTGGTTTCATTATTTTTAAGCGTATTGTCGGAGTTTAAAAGACGGAATAAAAAAAGGGGGGTTATAATGATCGAGATACTTCCAAAGAGTCATGATAATATTCTAGGGGTAAAAGCTACAGGCAAAATTACCGCCGGAGATTACGAAACAGTGCTCATCCCTAAGTTGGATAAGCTTATGGCAGAATACGGCAAAGGAAAATTTTTATATTTTTTGTCGGAGGAATTTGAGGGCTTTGAGCTCGGGGCCATGTGGGATGATGCCAAATACGCCGGCGGACATAACGACAAATTCGATAAAATAGCCCTGGTAGGCGGACCCAAATGGATCTCGTGGACAACAAAAATAGCCAAACACTTGATCAAAGGAGATTTAAAAACATTTCCCGTAGACGCTTTGGAAGAAGCCTGGAGCTGGCTGGAAGAAGAAAATACCTCCGGCTTACCTCCATGCAGCGCTTCAGGAACCGCAGAGCAGGGCAGGTCATATACTGACGACGAACCATGTAACGAATAGGGCGAATAAAAAATCCTGACACAATTTTTTAAGAAAGGAGAAAATTATGAAGAAAGTTACACTTATCGTATTGGCAATATTTTTAACGGTTGGGCTAGTGTTAGTTGGCTGCGGCACTCAAAAAGCCGGATCAAGCCGGGAAGCAATAGAAAAGTCCAAAACCATAGAAACTAGCGAGCAGCAAATAAATTATCTCGCCCAGCAGGCCAAATCATTTATTAATGCAGGAGATTACGAAGCGGCTACAGCTATTGCGGAACATATTCTTAACTCTCTTGATAAAAATTCGGAGGCCGCAAAGAATATACTCCTGCAGGTAAAAGAGAAGGTAGCGGCTCAGATGAAGGCGCCGTCAGAAAACGTTAAGAAGGGCTTTTAGTTTTTTAGAAATAGAAGGGCGTGAAACACCCCTAAACAAGGAGGAAATATGGCTAAACTTATAACACAGGTTAAAAAGTTTTCAGAACCGATGTTCGTTGTTTTTGTATTCTCAAAATTACTGGTTGGAATAGGCATAGGTATCATATTCGCACAAGCTCTGGCCCCGCTCGGCTGGCCGATCCTTGCCGTAGGCGTAATTCTTTCACTTTTCTGCCTTACACTTGCCTTGAAAAAGGCCTAAAAAGAGGTAGACTGCTCGATTCCAAGCTTTACCAAGCCACGAAATTTACCAAGCTTTACCAAGCCGGGGTCGGAATTTATTTCCGAACCCGGCTTGGTTTTTGCCGTAGGCAGTTCCCCCACGCCATCCCGGCCGGGTCGGTGACCGACCCGGCCGGTCAATCTTTGGACTTCTGACCTCTGACATGTGACTTTATTGCCTCACCCTCTTGCGACTTCCTAATACTAGGGTATAATATTACAATAGTTTAATGAGTTTTTTTACCTTAAGGGAGGAGTTATGAGAAAATGGATATCCATTAGTGTAATGACAGTTTTCGTTTGCATGGCACTGGCAAGCTCCGTAATAGCTCAAGAACCAAAATCTATAGACGCGGATAAAGCACTTACACTGCTTAAAGAGGGCAATGCCCGTTTCGTTGAAATGGACCTCCGACACCTCAATCAAACTGAACGAATGAGAGAAGAAACTGCCGCGGAAGGCCAGAAACCATTCACGGTTATACTTGCTTGTTCGGATTCAAGAGTTCCCGTTGAGATCATCTTTGATCGGGGTATAGGCGATATTTTTGTCGCAAGGGTTGCCGGTAATGTGGCTATGGACGCGAGCGTCATCGGCTCCATCGAATACGCCGCCCAAGTCCTTAAAACTCCCTTATTAGTTGTCCTGGGACATACCGAATGCGGGGCGGTTAAGGCCGGCATATCCGGAACTCCAACCTCGGGAGGCGTACGGGACATCCAGAAAAAAATAGAGCCCATTGCAACCGGCGTAAAAACAGCCCAGCCGGAATTAACGGACCACGCCCTTACAGATGTCGTAGTCAGAGCTAATGCCATTCAGGCAAAGGAAGATATTCTATCTCAAAGCGAGGGGCTTAGCCGAATGGTCAAAGAGGGTAAGCTTAAAGCGATGGTCGCCGTTTATGATCTTAGAACCGGCAAAGTAGAATGGCTCGGAGAATAAAATAACCAAAGGAGAATGTGGTATGGGTATACAAAAAATTCATCACGATAACACAAGCGCGTTCGGTTTCGAAATTGACGGAAAACTTACCACTGGCGAGATTGAAGCGTTTCTCCCTGAAATGGAGAAAGCTGTTAGCCTGGGCAATGGAAAACTTAGACTTTTGGTTGATGTTACCAAAATGCACGGGGCGAATATTAAATCAGAGTGGGAAATATTTGAATTTTTAAAAAAGCACATAAAAGACATCCAGCTTATTGCGATCGTCGGCGCTCATTCATGGACAAAAGTCATGAGCGAGATACTCTCTGAGTCTATCTTTGTCGAAGCTCCAACGCTTTATTTTAAGCCGAATGAGATCGAACATGCCTGGGGATGGCTCACGAAAGCACCGGGCCCGAAACATGTTCGAGTACAAAGGTACGTCGACAGCGATAAGGGACTATTTACTAAATATAGCTCACCCGATTATATATAACTAAAATGCCTGCTGATTAGCGATTTTTTATGTTTTTAGTTAATATCGGACGGGCGAAGATCTATTTGTGGAGTTTGGAGGCCATATGAAAGAACATATACATATACCTTTTTCAAAAATATTTACCAACGCCTTGTTCGTTACCGGTATGACTATAGGCGCGGGTATTTTGGGTTTACCAATTAAGACCGGTGCGGCAGGCGTAATACCTTCACTTATTTCCATGCTGGTCATATGGGTATTCATGATGGCGACCGCCGCGATCTTTGTCTACAAGTTCACTCATCCGAAAGAGCGTTCGCGATCGTACCCGGTTCTTTTTCAGAATGAACTGGGGACAACCGGTAGAGTGCTGGGGACATTCGGCTACCTCATAAACTTTTATGGCTTAATGGTGGCATACCTGACGGGGGCCGCCGCAATACTCATGAGCCTGTCACGCTTTAATCTACCTGTAAATGTGTGGATGACCGCATTTTTTATAGTGGCCACCCTGATTACGCTTACGGGGGCGGAGAAGGTGGGAAGATTGAATGTCCTCATAATGGCCGTTCTAGCCTTATTATTCGGAGCTATGATCTTTAAAACGGTTCCGCATGTTGATGTTAGCCGTTTCGCACGCAGCGACTGGGCCTTCACAACATCGATCTTTCCAATAATAGTGGTCGCGTTCTGTTTTCAGAATGTGATACCTTTTGTATGCAAAAACCTGGATGGTGACGCGCGAGCTTCTTTTAAGGCGATAACTCTGGGCAGCCTTATCGCCATCATAATTAACGTGGTGTGGATGCTCACAGTTATAGGCTCGCTCCCCCTTGAGGGCCCACCGGACAGCCCGACTATCCTGGGCGCCCTCGCCGCTAACCAACCGGCCACCATACCGCTGGCGGAAGTCATGCATTCAAAGGTTGTCACAATAACCGGAATGTTCTTCGCGATCTTAGCAATAACTACCTCGTATGTGCCTACAGGCCTCGCTCTGACAGGGTTCATTAGGGGCAGGCTATCCATGCGTTTTAAGAATGTAAAGAATTATGTAGTTGTGCTGCTTTCATTCGGTCCTCCGTTCCTGGTGGCCATGCTGTTCCCGAACATATTCCTCAAGGCTATGGACGTAGTTGGGGGAGTTGGCATAGTAACTATTTTTGGTATATTGCCGAGTCTGATACTCGCCAAGATGGCATTAAGACTCCGCAAGAGATTATTGCTGGCTGTTGCTATCGTTATTCTGACAGTATCTTCACTTCTACTAATATTTGAAGTAGCCCAGGAGACCGGCTTGCTTAAGTTAAATCCAACAGTAGAGACATGGAAACCCCTTCTTCATGAGGGGTGAGTCTTTATGGTTTAGATGTTTTTAATTGACAATAAAAGGAGAGACATGAAAAAGATTGCTGTTTTTGTTTGCCTGATTGTTTTCCTCGTTGGAATTCTTAGTTCGTACGCTAAAACTAAAGACCAGAGCGCTATGTTTACCGGCAGCCATCTTAACGGAATATACATGGCTAAGTCACCTGATACGGCATCAGATTCTTATATCCAAGGTGTTATCGATGGGGTAGGAAAAACGTCGCCCGGTAAGCTGTCTAAGATCTATCCTGGTTACAACAGAGGAGATGTGGTGAACGCTGTTAGGGATTACTATCGGAACAACCCGTCTAAAATAAAGAGACCCGTTGTCGATGTGCTTCTTTCCGGCGCCCGGTAGCAGGAGAGTTTTTTAGTTTTATGTATTTTATTTAAAAACAATAAAGGAGAAGTTGTTATGCCGAATGTCATGCAAGAAACTAAAAAATGGTTCCTGGCCTCAGGTATTATATTGATCATTCTCGGGTCGGCGGCCATAGCATTACCGTTAGCTGCCTCTATAGCTATTGAGATTCTTTTCGGGTGGATCTTCGTAATGAGCGGAGTTGTTACTATAGTTCATTCGTTCCGCGCGTTAAATTCCGGCAGATGTATCCTGCGCCTTCTAAGC